>NZ_LANF01000010.1 GCF_000966265.1 Palaeococcus ferrophilus DSM 13482
CGCACTTTCAATTCTCCTAGAGTCTTATTGCAACATAAGATGTCATGGGCGTTGGAGTACCTACTACACGAACTTTCAATTCTCCTAGAGTCTTATTGCAACAGGGCGAATTTTTCCTTCTTTTGCCCTTTAAACTGATAAGAGCACTTGAATTTTATAAGCTTTTCCACAGAGGGTGCTTCAAAAAGCCATCAAAAGCCTCCAATCCAAGGCTTGTGGGCAGATTTTTCAGGTAGAGGTGGGTTTTCATTCCTCCGTTAATGAAATGTACAGTCACGTACACGAGACTTCCCGGGCATTCAGAGAATTTTAAACGCGAATTATCCGGCTTTCACGCGTTTTTACGCCAAAATATTAAATTTACACGAGGATGGGATATTAAAGAAGCCCCGATATGCCTTTTTTGAAACTCCGAAAGAATTTCGTTACAAAATTTCCAAAAATTTATGACTTTTTGTTAAATGATAACAACGGGTTACTAAAGACTTCCCTCCAATTCTCCGGTTGTCAATTCTAAAAATAAGCCCTCAGGGGAAGCGGATGGAGGGAAGGAGCGTTTTGAGCGTGATGGGGTCACGCCAGATTGATCCCAATCCGGACCATACCGCTCGACAGACTTTTAAACGCTGAGCTGTAGGTTAGAGCATGGACATATACCAGATGCTGGCCCTAATAGCCATAGGATACGCCCTCAAATACGCCGTCAGGGAGGAGAGGGTATTCCAGGTGCTCAGCACGTTCTCCACACGGTTTCTCCTTACGCTCTTCGTCTTCGGCAACGTCGCGAGCAAGGACCTGGAGTACCTCCTCACCATAAAGCTCGTCTTCATCTACGTCCTCCTCATAATCATCCTAAGCCTCGGCCTCTCATACCTCTACACCCGGCTCTTCGTGGGAGATGAAAAATGGGGCGGCGCGCTGATGGTCCTCTCCGTCTATCCGAACACCGCCGCGATGGGATTCCCCATAGCGAGCCTCTTCCTCGACGATATAACGCCGGCGATACTCTACTCCACCACCAACAGCCTCATCGTCCTTCCGCTGGCGACCTTCATAGCGGCCCACTACTCGAGTGGGAAGGCATCCGTAAGGGAGAGCCTCAAAAAGGCGCTGAAGTTCCCGCCCACGGCGGCAAACCTGCTGGCACTGGGGCTCGTTGGGATGGGCGTTAAGCTGCCCCCGTGGCTCCTCGAACCCGCCAAAGCCGTGGGCTGGTGGAGCATACCCCTCCTCCTCGTGTACTTCGGCACGAGGATAAACCTCAGGGAGTTCAGAGTGAGGCATCTGGCGGAGGTGGCCCTCTTCAGGAGCGTCGTCCCCTTCCTCTTCGTCTTCCTGACGCTGAAGGGGGCGGGGGACGTTTACTACGCAGTCCTGGTTGAGTCCACGATGCCTCCTGCGATAATGGCGAACGTCCTTCTGGCCCACTACGGCCTGAAGGCGGGGGAGGGGATAGGGGTCACTGTGGTGCTCACCCTGATAACGCTCGTCTTCTTCGTGGCCATCAAGGCCCTGGGCGTTTGAGCGATGGGCTTTTTAACCCTTCGAGTGATTTTTGAACGGTGGTAACATGGAACGCGTCGTGGAGATTCTGAAGGAAATCCTCGAGATACCCTCCCCCACGGGCTACACAAGGGAAGTCCTGGGCCACATTGAGAAAAAGCTCAACGAGGCCGGGATTAAGACCTACTACACCAACAAGAGCGCGCTAATAGCCGGAAATCACCCGGAGCCGGAGCTCGTTATAGCGGCACACGTTGATACGCTGGGAGCAATGGTGAAGGGGATCCTTCCAGATGGGCACCTGAGCTTCACGAGGGTTGGCGGTCTCCTCCTTCCTGCCTTTGAGGGCGAGTACTGCACGATAATCACCCGCTCGGGGAAGCGCTATAGGGGCACGCTCCTCCTCAAGAACCCGAGCGTCCACGTGAACAGGGAAGCGGGAAAGAAAGAGCGCAAGGAGGAGAACATGTACATAAGGCTCGATGCCGAGGTCGAGAAGAAGGAAGATACGGAAAAGCTCGGCATAAGGCCGGGTGATTTCATAGCCTTCGACCCGAAGTTCGAATACGTGAACGGCTTTGTAAAGGCCCACTTCCTTGACGACAAGGCGAGCGTTGCCGTGCTAATTGACCTCATGCTCGACCTTGGAAGCGAGCTCGAAAAGCTCCCGGTGGCTTTCTTCTTCTCGCCCTACGAGGAGGTCGGCCACGGCGGTTCGGCGGGCTATCCCAGGAGCACGAAGGAACTCCTCGTCGTTGATATGGGCGTCGTCGGTGAGGGAACTGCAGGAAAGGAGACGGCCGTCTCAATAGCCGCCAAAGATTCAAGCGGTCCCTACGACTACGAGATGACGACGAAGCTGATTGAGCTGGCGGAGAAGAGGAACATCCCCCACTTAGTGGACGTCTTCCCCTACTACGGCTCCGACGGCTCCGCCGCTCTGAGGGCCGGCTGGGACTTCAGGGTTGCCCTCATCGGCCAGGGCGTCCACGCGAGCCATGGCATGGAGAGGACGCACGTTAAGGGCATGCTCGCCACGAAGGATCTCATAAGGGCCTACATCGAGGAGAGGTTCGGGGTTTGATCCCTCCCCTTTTCTACCCATGCAAAAGGGATAAATAAATGGAGATCCAAGATTCCTCTGGGAAGGGCCATGGGGAACTTCCTATATGAGCTATTTAAGAACTCTCTGGACAGGAGTCTTCTCCATGAGTATTGCCAAGAGCTCAAGGTCGAGCTTCCGTTCTAAACGCGACATGGGGGGAGGCTCGAGTTCATAAAACTCTACGTCGAGCGGTTAAAGGATAATCCGGATGGAGTGTTCAGGCAGCAGGTAAGGCTTGTAAACTCTCTTTTAAAGTCCGCTAGAGATTTCCCGCTGACAAAGGAGGAATACCTCCGGCTCAAGGGAGAGCTGAGGGAGTAAATAAAAAGGAAAAGCTCACTCGATCTTTGCCCCGCAGACCGGGCAGAACTTGGCCCCTTCAGGGACTATGTGACCGTTGGGGCAGCGCTTTATCTCGTGGCCGCAGTAGGGGCAGAACCTCGCTCCGGGTGGAATCGGCTTGCCGCAGTAGGGACATATCTCCTGCTGCTGGGCCTGGGCCGGAGTGGCCTGTTGTGGAGGCTGGTTCTGGTAGCCGGCCGGGGGAACTCCACCGCCGGCGTAGGGCTGGGCCGGTTGCGCCGGCTGGGCTGGGGCCTGCGGCTGCATCAGCTGTGGGATCAGAACCATTCCGGTCCCAACGGAAGCGCTCCCGCTCTTTCCGAGTTCCGCTGCCACCTGCTTCGCCGTGTCCATCTGCATAACGGTTTGAGCGTTGCCGGTCTGCATTATCCAGAAGAGCCTCTGGCGCCACTCATCTGTGGTGTTCACGCCCTCTATCTTCACATCGACGAGTTCAAGGCCTAACCTTCTGAAGTCCTCCATGAGCTTGACCTTCACCTGCGTGCTGACCATGTCGAGGTTCTGGAAGAGGTCAACTATCGAGTAAGCGCTGAGGTGCTTCATCATGCCCTCGTTGAAGTATGCTCTGATGAACTTGGTGACGTCACCTGTATCGTAAAGGCTCTGGCCGCCGACCACCTCAGTCAGGAAGAGAACCGGATCGGCAACCTTGAACCAGTAGACGCCGTAGTACTTTACCGGGGCGAGCTCCCTCGTCTGCGTCTCCCCACCGTAGCGCCCCTGGAACTGCTTCATGCTCACGAAGATGACGGTTGCCTTGAAGGGGCTGTTGCTCCCCCCCACGAGCTTGTAGAGGAGGGGCAAATTCTGCGTCGTTAGCGTATGCCTCCCCGGCCCGAGAACGTCGTAGACCTTCCCATCGCGCATGAAGATTGCCACTTCGTACTCGTGGACTATCAGCTGAGCACCCCACTTTATGACCTCGTTGGGGTAGCGCCAGATTATCTCATCCTCTCCAGGGTTGACCCATTCGATTACCTGCACCATATCACTCACCCGCCGCGAAACTCATCCTCTTGTTCAGAACCTCCTCGAAGGAGTTCAGCTTGTCGTCGAGGTCCAGAACCGCCATTCCCAGCGCCTGCGGGTTGGCTATCTGACCGTTTATGGCCCCGACGCCGTTCAATATTCCCTCCGCAAGCTCCAGCATCTTCGCATCGTACTCAATGAGCTTCTTTATCTCCTCTTCCCTGAACTTTATTCTGTCGAAGTAGCCCGCGTAACCGGCCTCGGCGTGCCTCACCCTGCTTTCAAGGGCCATGAGCTTCTTCCTCATAGTGTCTATCGCCATCAGCTGTTGACAGTTCACCATTGCGCACCTCTGAAGTGCCCTCTCCACCTCGCGCCTGGCCTGGGCGAGCACGTCCGCCACCTTTCCGCGGACGAGCCTGTCGTCTTCCCTCAAAAGCTCCTTCTGCTTGTAGCCGTGGAAGCCCGGAATGGCGAGCTCAAGTTTTTCAACTATCGAAGTTTCCTTTCCCATGTTATCACCTCACATCTTCCTGAAGTAGAGGTTACCTTTTCCGGTCTTCATGACCTCGCTAACCTTTCTCCTCTTCACGGAGCCCTTGGAGAATATCCCGAAGGCCCCGGCCCCCGCGGGGATTATGCTGCCCAGCAGTCCAAGGGCGCTCCCGTAAATTCCAGCGAACACCACCCCCAGAACGACCCCGGTCCCCAGCACCGCCGCGCCGAGAAGGGTGGCCTTCTTTCTTGCTTCGCCCATAAGGGGGTACTCCCCGAGTATCACCCTGCCGTCGGTTCCGTCCACGTAGCCTGTGAAGGACTCTCCGCTGTACTCGTATTGAACCTCCCAGACGGGGTAGTGAACCAGACCCTGGTACTTTGTCTCTATCTCCACGCCGCCGAGGGACTTGTCCTCCTCCGCGGCCTCACTCCTGAGGGCGCTTTCCATAAAACTCCTTGCAATCGCCTCGGCCTCCTCCTTCGAAACCTCCGGTTCGTAGTACTTCCCCTTTTTCACCACGGCCTCATCGAAGAAGCGTTTGCCCCTCACCGGGAACGGATAACCTCCGAGGAGCCCCTTCAACGGGGAACCCGCGGGGACGCCCAAAAAGCGAACCTCCTCTATGGTCTCCCAGCGAGTGCTCCTTCCGTGGAGGTAGAAGAAGTACACGGGGACCCAGTGAAGCTCCTTCTTGGTGACCCTGGCGCCGGTTATATCGGCAGGGGCCCCGTACTGCCTCGAGAGGAACTTGAGAAGAACCCCTCCAGCGTCCTTTTTCATCGGCGGGAAGAAGAAGTGCTCACCCGTCTCCTCGCCGGTGTGAACGTGGAAAGTCGTCCCGCAGTAGGGGCACGTGGCGATGCTCACCGTATCCGGAACCTTGAACTTTGCCGAACATGTGGGACACTGAACCTCCATTCTCTCACCCCCTCATGCCAAAGAAAGTGCCGCTCCGCTCGATGCGCTGACCCTCAAGAACGAGCCGTCCAAAGTAGGCGCTTATCCCTGTCCCGATGAGTATAGAGAACGCGGGGAGAACCCAGCCACTTCCGGCCGTGTACGCAACGCCAGCCCCTCCCACGAGGATTCCTAAAAGAGTACCCGCGAGGTACTGCGCGCGCCTCCATGCAGCCATCGGCTCCGTTGCCATGACGTCCTTCCCGTCCCAGCCTGCAAAGACAACGTGGAATATCGAGTTCTCGAACTTGTAGTACACCGTCCACATTGGAAGGAGCACGAGGTGAGCGTTTTGAGGCTCATCCGCCCTCACATCGAAGCGGTCTATCCTGTCCGCCTTTGACGAGTAGCGGTCCCTTATAACGTCTATCGCGTCCTCGTGCATTATGCTCTTCGCCTGTGCCTCATCCATCTCGGTGTTCAGTATTTCGAGCTTAATCCTGCCCCATTCATCTTCGTCCAGCTCGAGGAGCTTCTTTCCCCGGGGCTTCGTCTTTGAGTAGTGCCTGATCAAATCCTCCACCCCGAGGCTCTTAACCTGCCTCCTCGCGGAGCCTATGAGGTCGAGGTTCTCGTTCACCCGGTCCCTGTAGTGCCTCTCCACCGTATGGCAGTGGGTGTTGCCCTTCGAATCGGTGTGACACTCCTCCTCCCTCACCGTGTACTCAACGATACCCTCAACGTGAACCGTTCCGACCCAGTAGGGGGCGTAGTGGCCCTCGATGTCCACGATGTCGAGCTTCTCCTTCATTCTTCTCAGATCGAAGTCCCTCTCAACGCGATCCCAGAAGGCCTTGGCCACGGCGTTCTTGTCCAGGGTGGGCACGATGTAGACCTTCTCGGTCTCCATACTGCCGCTTATGTGGTTGGGAAAACCACAGTAGGGGCATATCGCGATTATTGTCTCTGGAGAAACCTCGAGGGGTGCACCACACCTCTCGCACTTAAAACCGACCTCTTCCATGGCCATCACGGTATAGGTAGGACCCTCAAGGTATTTAAGGGTGCCGGAGATTTTAATGGGTTGTAGTAATGAGGTCAGAGCATACCCTTAACGAGCTCCACGAGCTCCCAGAGGTTTTCCACGTAGTAATCGGCCCCCTCCACCCTGCCGAAGCGGGTGACGTTGACCACCTTCATCCCCGCGCGCTTTCCCGCTATTACGTCGTGGTGGCTGTCGCCGACCATGAGGGCCTCCCAGGGCTTCAGGGAGAGCGTTTTGAGGGCCTTCTCAATTAGGTACGGGTTCGGCTTAACCCCGTCGAGGTTCGAGTAGTCCTTGCCATAGACAGCGTCAAAATAACCCCCTAAGTTAAAGAGGTGAAGTACAAACTCCACGCAGTCCTGGGAGGCGTTGCTGACCGCGGCGAGCTTCAGCCCCATCCTTTTTAGCTCCTCAAGTGCACCCACATCTGGAAAAGGCTTTATCCTGCCAAGGCGAGCCATCTCCTTCCTGTATCGGAGGTTCACCCCGTCAACAAGCCTCCAGAACTCCACGTGGTCTATTCCAAACCTCTTGACGTAGCTCCTCGGCAGGTCTCCCCGCACGGTTTTCCTGTAGGTCTCGTAGTCGAGGTCAATCCCCCTCTTCCTCAGCTCGGGCAGAACCCACTTCTCGTACCATTCCCTGTGGTCGTAGCCCTCGTAGTAAACGAGGGTCTCGTCAACGTCAAAAATGAGTCCCCTCATGGGGCCACGTTGGAGGGGAGAATATTTAAACCTTCGCCAGTCCATGGAGGAGTGCGTACTCTCTCCTGCTCCAGACCCCCGGGGAAGTCACGATGTAGAGCCTCCCCCCGTAGAGAATAACGTAGTCCTTGAGGTCATGGAGGAAACGCACGACGCTTTCGAAGCCGTTGTAGAGGACAAGGTACTCCAGGCAGTCGAGCACTACCGTGCCCTCAAAGCGCTCCCGAAGGTATTGAACTGCCTCGTGGAGAAGTTTGTGCAGCTCAGTAGGCGGTATGCCGTTAACCTGGCTCACGGGGAGTACTCGCCATCCCTCTTTCCCACGGAAACTCCGGGAGAAGAAGAGAGCATCCTGAGCCTTAACCTCATTGAGCGAACTAACCAGAAATACCCTGTCGGGGGTGTGCCGTTCGGAGGTGTCTACAACATGGCTTATGAGCTCCCCGATCATCGCCCTCGCCCGTATTTACCTCGAAAACAGAATTTAAGGTGTTTTTGTGTAAGTGGTTATGTAGGTGCACATGCAGGGACAGAAACTCAATCCTCAAGCAGTGGGAACTCCGAGAGGAGAAGCGCCCTCTCCTTTCTGGAGAGTGCCTCAATCTCAACGAAGAGGATAACCGTGCTCCTGTGAATGTAGGCGTAGTCCTTCAGCGTGACCAGGAATTTGAACATGGCATCGAAGCCGTTCTCCAGCACCATGTACTCGAATCCATCGAAGAGTATAACGGGCGAAACCTCGCTTTGATGCATGAAATCGAGGAGCAGGGACATCAGATAGGGCAGCCTCGTGGGGTTGACGCCTGTATCGTCATCAACCTTCGTTATCCACAGTATGGGGGTCTTATTGAGGCCCAGTCTCTCCTGGAGCAGCTTTGGGGGGTTCTGCTTATTATAAGGCCCGGATGGCCCTTAATGAGGAACAAAAACTCTGAATAGGCCCTTTCCCTGTCAAAAATGAGGTACAGCCCCGGACTGGGGAACTCGGTTTCATTTCCCTCGAACTCCACAACGGGTGCGAGGGTGTGGCGCTTCATGACGGAGGTTATCATCCCCGTCCACCCCACGATAAAAAGAAACACTGCAAATCCCATTAGAACGTTTCCCGCCCCGCTGAAAAGCATCACATCCCGGAGAGAAAGTCCTATGAGTCCCCAGTCATTGAGATCGAGCGGGAGGAACAGAAGCTTGGAGAATGCCGCTACGGCCCAGCCCACGGTCATAACGTCATATGAGCGCCCGAGGGAGGGATACTTCGATACAAACCCCCGCCGATACCTGAGACTAACCACCAGCAGAACGAGGAGCATCAGCATAAGGGATATTGAGGCCATGCCCGCAATTGGCCACATGGCGTTATATTTTTCAGGGCGTATCTATTTAAAAATTTTTACTAACGAGTCTTTATAGTTGCTTTTAGTTACACTAAAAAAACAACATTTACCTACCAAAATGGTGAAAGAGAAAGGGTTCACTTCAGGAACCCGGTCTTCTTTCTCGTTGCAAAATCTTTATAAATAAAAAAATTACTGCCAATTAAAGGGATTAATATGGACCTACTGGAAGGAGTATTAATTTTTGCCTTTATTTGGGCGGGTCCCTCGGCCCTTCTGTCGGCGTGGCTTAGGACAAAATTTGCCAAAGAGAGCGCTTTAAGGGCATTCCTCGGCTCGTTGGTTATAATTACAGGTTTCATATTCGCCGTGATAGGAGTAAATGGGCTGTACTCAAAGTTTTACAGTGATGCGCTGATGGGAACTGTTCTGACAGTGTACTTTCCCCTCGCCGGAATCGTATGGGTTGGAATAGAACACCTACGAGGATACAACTTACCGCGCGCCCAGATCCTAGCAAAACTCAGCTTCCCCCTGCTGGGCGCGGTCATGGTGGGAGCGGGGGAGATATCATGGTTTATTATGCTCCCCGTTTCATTTTTCCTTCTGGTTCTCACAATAACAATCCCAGAATTTTATTGGCCTATCGTAAGACTACTTCTTAAAAAAGTCCTGGGAATCCCCCTGAAGAAAAATCTCGGGGTTGAGCTCCTGCTAACGGTCGTTGGGTTTATTTCCGGAAGATTCGCCCGCTTTTTCCTGTTGAGAATTCTCCCAGGTCTAATGCTGTCCTCGGAAATTGGAAGTCTGCTAATATTTTCAATCATCCCGTATCTCATTATAGGCTTCTTGGATAGTCTCTTTAATTTCAAACTAAGATCAATGAATAGGGAGATAAGTTTGGAAAAGAGAGTGCTTCTCGTCACGGTATCCCTATACCTTTCGCTCGCGTTCGTAGGTTATATGTTCGTAGCATGGTACATCGGACTCAACGATGGAACATAAAAGCCAAAAAAGAGAAGAATAGGCTTCACTTCAAAAAGCCCGTCTTCTTTCCGAGGTCCTCGAAGGCGTCGAGCACGTACTGGAGGTCCTCCTTGCTGTGGCCGGCGGAAGGTTCGAGCCTTATGCGGGCAGTTCCGAGCGGGACGGTTGGATAGACGATCGCCTGGGCGAAGATGTTGTACTCCTCGTATAAGCGCCTTGAGAACTCCTGGGCGCGCTTCTCGTCGTAGAGCATGACCGGCGTGATCGGGTGCTTGGTTCCTCCGAGGTCGTAGCCGAGCTCTCTCAAGCCGTTCTGGAGGAAGTGGGTGTTGTCCCAGAGCTTCCTGACGAGCTCGTCGCTCCTCTGGAGGATCTCAACGGCCGCTATAGCCGCTGCAACATCAGGCGGGTTGGGCGCGCTTGAGAAGAGGAACGGCCTGGCCCTCTGGCGGAGGTAGTCAATGGCCTCCTCTGGACCGGCAACGTAGCCGCCTATGACACCGAAGGCCTTGCTTAGGGTTCCCATCTCGAAGTCAACCCTGTCGTGGAGGTTGAAGTGGTCAACGATACCTCTACCGCTGTCACCGAGGACACCCTCACCGTGGGCGTCGTCAATGTAGATTATCGCGTCGTACTGTTCCGCTAACTCGGCCATCTCCGGGAGCTTCGCGAGGTCACCGTCCATCGAGAAGACGCCATCACTCACGATGATTTTCTTCTTCTTGTCCTTGTTCTCCTTAAGCCTCTTCTCGAGGTCCTCCATGTCGAGGTGCTTGTAGATAACCTTTGGCGCCCCACTGAGGCGCATTCCGTCTATGATGCTCGCGTGGTTGAGCTCCTCACTTATGAAGACTCCATCCTCACCCTTCTTGAGGAGCGCGCTTATAGCTCCAAGGTTGGCGTTGTAGCCGCTCTGGAGAAGAATGGCCGCTTCGCGCTTCTTGAACTTGGCCAACTTCTCCTCGAGCTCCACGTGGAGCTCCATCGTTCCGGCGATAGTCCTGACGGCCCCCGCTCCAACACCGTAGTCGAGAATGGCCCTTATGGCCGCGTACCTTATCTCGGGATGGGCGGCCAAGCCGAGGTAGTTGTTCGAGCACATGTTGAGGACCTTCTTGCCGTCAACGACGACCCACGGGCCCTGGGCGCTTTCGAGCTTCCTTATGGTCACGTAGAGCCCCTTGTCCTTAAGCTCCTGGAGCTCTTCCCTAATCCAGTCCAGTTTCGCCATGAGAACCACCGGGTAAACTAACGTTTTATGAGTATAAAAGGATTAAGCCATACTCATTCATAGGAATCCCGGAAATTTTGAAAAAATGACAATCAGAACGCCGAATGAATAAATGATGGACAAAGAGAAAACCTGTCACTCGAGTTGGAACGGGGAGATATAATCCCCGTACTTCTCCCTGGCCCCAAGGAGCCTCTGTCTTTCCTCCTCAAGGACATTGAACAGCTCCTCGGGAACGTCCTCAAGCTTCCTGTAGATTTCCTCGATTCTGTCTATCTTCGCTAACAGCTCCGGAACCCTTATCTTGAACTGCATCTCGTAGTCATCCTTAGTATACTCCTTGTTGAGAACCTCTTTGAAGAGCCTAGCGAGATCCTTGTACTTCGGAATGTAGCCAATTGGGGTTTCTATTGCATCAACGTCTCCGTGCACGCGAAGCTCCATCCACTTGAGCCAGACAGCTTTGTCGAGTTTGTGGTTGAGCCACTCGCCGTTCTCGCGGAGGAAGTAGTTAACGGCAAATATCTTCGGCGTCTTTCTAACGCGCTTCTCGAAGTCGAGGTAGTTCCTTATGTAGTCGCCGAGGTGAACGCTCATGAAGTCGAGGATGGCCATCGGGTTGAAGGCCCTAACCCCCTCCTTGCCGAGGGTTGCCGCGGTGGTCTCGCTCTCAAGCGAGGCGCCCATCGTTATAACACCGTGCTTCCAGTCGAACGCTTCTCTCACCGGCGGCCAGGTGTCGGCATCTCTGCCTCCGAATATCATGCCGCCAATCTCAACGCCGCACGGGTTCTCAAGGGCCTCGAGGTCGGCGTTGGGGAAGTGTTCGAGCGAAACGGTAAAGCGCGCGTTCTTGTGGCTCGGCGGTATCTCGTTGCCCTCTTTGTCTTTTTTTCCGCGCCACCACTTTCCGCTGTGGTTCTCGCCCTCGTCGGGGATTGGAACACCCATGTCGTTCCAGTAGGGCTTTCCGTCCTTGACGAGGACGTTCGAAAAGATTATCTCGACGGGGGAGTGAAGAATCCCCCAGATTATGGGGTCGTCCTCCGGATTCACACCCTGAATGATTCCAAAGACTCCCTTCTCGACGTTCGCCCCCCTCGCTACCCCGTTCACGGGAAGGGTGAACGTTAGGTCGTCGCCCACTATGTTCTCCCAGCTTATCATGGCAGTTGAGGTCTTTCCGCACATGCTCGGGTAGGCTCCGGTGAAGTAGGTCTTCCTGCCGTGCGGGCCGTTAACCCTCATCAGAAACATGTGCTCGCTTAGCCAGCCCTCTTCAACCGCCCTCTTGATCGTAAGGCGGAATGCAAGCTTCTTCAAGCCAATCGTGTTGCCGCCGTACTGGGTGTTGACGGAGTAAACGGTTTCATCCTCGAGGTCTATGTATATCCTCCTATCCTCGAGGTTCTTGCTTGTCTTCCTCTCGTCGAGCTCTCCAGCTGAGTGTACAAAGCGGAAGAACCTCGCGCTCCTGCCCAAGCGCTTGAACTCCTCGTAGCCCTTTCTGTAGAGGATGAACTCTGAATGAGCCACATAAGCCGAATCGGTGAGCTGAACTGCGGGAATCGTGAATATCGAGTTTTTCGGCCCGAGAACGAAGAAGCAGACAAACAGTTCTTTGCCCTTCATAACGCCCCTCATCAGCTCGCGTATCTCCCTAAGGCCCTCATCGCGGTCCTTTGTGTTGATGTAGGGGAGCTTCTTCCCGCCGGGGGTGAGGATGGCGGTGTTCGCTTTATCCCTTGCCTGGTCGTAGTAGTTGTCGTAGTGAACGGTGTGGTTGAGGGTCTCGAGCATCTTTTCCTCCCCGTAGTAGAGGGCCTTCCACCTAACGTAGGCCTCGTCCTCTTCCCTATCGGTGCAGACGAAGACCCTATCTGGTTCTAACCACTCAATCCATTCGGCTAAAAAAGCGTGAAGCTCGGGATTGTCTATGGCCTTAACCTTCTCGAACTGCTCCGGTTCAAGGAGTTCCTCAAGCTTTTCGAGAGCGTTCATGATCACCACCACCTTGGGGTGGCAGTTTCCCCTTAAGAGGTTTATCCTTTTTTCGCCATAATGACAGGAAAAAGGGAGTTATCGGCCATTTTGTCGTCAGAACATCAAACAAAAGCTGGATGAATTGTCATTGTGCCCCAAAACAAAATGGAGGATGAAAGAAAAGTCATTCTTTGGGGAAGAACACGACCTTACCCGTCTTCCCAGCGCGCATGAGCTCGAAGGCCTCCTCGAAGTCGTCGAAGCCCCTGTACTTGTGGGTGATTATGGGGTCGAGGTTGAGCTTGCCGCTCTGGATGAGCCTCGAGACGGTTATCCACGTGTTCCATATGTGCCTTCCAGTTATGCCGTGAACCTCGAGGGCCTTGAATATCACGAGGTTGTTGATGTCAAAGGTTACCTCCCTCGGGAAGAGGCCGAGGAGTGAAACCCTCCCCGCGGGGGTTACCGCCTTGAGGCCCTGCTCAAGTGCCTTCGGCGCCCCACTGAACTCGAGGAAGACGTCCACACCCTTGCCGTCGGTGACGTCCATAACGAACTTCACGGGGTCCTCCTCTATGGGGTTCACCACGTAGTCAGCACCCACCTTCTTGGCCAGTTCCCTCCTGAACTCGCTCGGCTCGCTGACGATGACCGGATAAGCGCCGCTCGCCTTGGCCACGGTTATTCCAAGGAGGCCCAGTGGGCCTGCTCCTGTTATTAGGGTGCTCCTTCCGGCAATCGGGCCCGAGAGAACGGTATCAACCGCGTTTCCAAGGGGCTCCTGGAGGGTCGCGTACTCGGGCTTCATGCCCTTGGGGTTCTTCCATGCGTTCTGGGCTGGCACTATGGCGTAGGTGGCGAAGACGCCGTCCATGTCCACACCGAATATCTTCGTGTTCTGGCAGACGTGGTACTGGCCGCGCTGGCACGCGTAGCACTTGCCGCACACTATATGGGTCTCGGCGCTTATGTAGTCACCAACCTCGAGTGTGTCAACGCCAGGGCCGACTTCAACGACCTCTCCGGCAACCTCGTGCCCCATTATCTGGGGCGGCTTAATCCTGCTCTGGGCCCACTCGTTCCACTCGTAGATGTGGAGGTCGGTTCCGCAGATGCTGGTCGCGAGAACCCTTATGAGAACCTCCCCAGGCCCGGGCTTTGGAACGTCAACCTCAACAAGCTCGGCACCGTAAGCGGGCTTAGTCTTAACGATTGCGGGCATCTTCTCAGCCATAGTTATCATCTCCGTAAAACGATTACATGAGTATCTAAACGCAAGCCGATTTAAACTTTTTGTGAGGGAAAAGGTCATATACCCGGGACATGAAACCTCCACGGGAAGGGAATGGAGTGGTGGTGACGATGGAGCTTTATTCATCCGAGAAGTTCAAGCCTGAAGAGCTCGCTCTCATAGGCAGGGCCATCGGAACAGTGGTTCACGGCACGCTGATAGTCGGGAGGGACGGGCGCTCGATATCCCGCTACGGTAAAAGGGCGATGACCGTGGGGATCCTCAGCGCCGGAACCACCGCCATGGACGTAAGACTCATCCCGCTTGTCGTGCTCAAGGATTTCGCCCACATGAAGGGGCTCCCTCTGGCGTACGTTTACTACAACGACGGTGTTAGGGTGGAGATAAGCGGAATGGATCTGGACGAGGTCAAGGCCATCCTCGACACCAAGAACTTCGTCGAGGCACAGCCCAACGACATAGGCGCCACCGTGTACTACCCCAACGCCCTCGACGACTTTCTCCATGACCTGTTCAGGTATTACAAGTTCACCGTGGACGGGAAGGTTCTCGTGGACTGCATGAACACTCCAGCGGTACTCCTCTTCCCGAGGCTTAGCGAGCACTTCGGCTTTGAGGCGGACGTGATAAACGACATGATGACGAGCTACGTGCCGCCCAAGCCAAAGGAGGTCTTTCTCCAGAGGCTCAAGAAGGGAGACTATCGCTTTGGGCTCCGCTTCAAGCCGGAGGGCATTATAGAGTTCTACGGGAGCGAGAAAAAGGTCTTCACGAGCACCTGGAAGCTCTTTGACTATCTAAAGTCTATTTTCGGGTGAAACTTCCCCCTTTTTACAAGTTCCTGACTAAAAGGATTTAAAAGTCCAAGGCCTATCTTTTGATATCCCTTTGATTCTGGAGGTGTAGTGATGTTCTTCATAGTGCTTGAGGGCATAGACGGGGCGGGTAAATCAACGCAGGCAAAGCTTCTAGCGAAGTGGTTTAACAAGAGGGGCTACGAAGTTGTTCTGACAAAGGAACCCACGGACACAGCATTTGGAAAGCTGATAAGAAAGCTCGTACTGACGGGTGGAAAGGAGGGAATTATAGACGGGGCTCGAATAAGTCACGAGGCGGAGGCCCTTCTATTCGCCGCCGACAGGGCCGAACACGTCAAAAAGCTCATAAAGCCGTCACTCGAGGCAGGCAAGGTCGTCATCTCCGATAGGTATTTCTATTCGTCGCTCGCCTACCAGTGGGCGAGGGGCCTCGACCTCGACTGGCTCATAGACCTCAACCGCTTTGCGATAAGGCCGCACCTCACCATCCTCCTCGACCTTCCCGTTAAGGAGAGCATGAAGCGTATAAACGGAAGGAGCATAAAGACGGAGTTCGATAAGATAGCGGAACTCCAGAGAAAGGTGCGCGAGAACTACCTCACGCTCGCAAAGCGCTTCGAGGAGGTCAGGATAATAAACGCCCTCGCGAGCGTTGAGGACATCCACAGGGACATTGTATCCCTCGTTGAACACGAACTTTTGAACAAAGGTGCGATGATGAGCGTTAGCCACGCGGATTGATGACGATAAGAGGGTTAACTGAGCACTCCTTCTATTTTTGCTTTTATTTTGCAGAACCGCTCTTTCTGGTGGGGCCGCCGAGATTCGAACTCGGGTCACGGGCTCCCAAAGCCCGCAGGATAGACCAAGCTACCCCACGGCCCCATGCGACAAACAACATACCACTTCAGCCATCACGGTGTTTGAGCCTTTCACGGCGCTCAGCGCCGTGTAATAATGCCCCATCTGTCCCCCCCCGTGTGGCCACACCGACCAGCATATAGTCATCACCAAGCCCACCTTAAAAATCTTATGCTCCAATAAACCCGTTTAACAGACATAACAAACTTGGCCCCCCGGTCAGACCTCCTTGATAAGGGAAGTTGCCCCCTGGGTAAATCCACATGCTCGCTTTTTAGTAACCCCTTCAAGTGGGAGTAGTTATCAATTCAAAAAAACTTAATATTTTCAAGTCCCAATACAAAATAATTGGTTTCCCTGGAGGGGAGGTTATGAGCCAGAGAATATTTATCCTGCTGTTCCTTGTTACAATTCTATTTGGAAGCAATGTCCCGCGTTTAGGGATGGCTTCGCCGGAAGGGGGCGTACGCTACGTTATCACAATTGACAACACCAGTGAAGTCCTTACAGTTGAAGCGTACTTCTCAGGTGTTGATGACTCACAGCTAACCTTCACACTTCGCGCGGCAGACTACTTTGAAAGGAAAGGAGTGCCATTAACCGTCACATTGCTGGAGACCGACGGTAATGTTTTGGAGAAGGAGAAGTATGGATGGACAATACAACCAAATGGGGATTCCGTGTACCTGAAATACAAAATCGAGGGGTATACTCTGGAGAGAATAGCAGGGGTTCCAGGGGATATCAAACATAGCGGAGTCAGTACCACAATGGCCATACTTAACATGGAGGCGATACTTGCCGTCCCGTACGACAAAAGGAGCTACCGGCTCATAGATGAATACTTAAGAAAACCTGCCACTGTAGAGTTCAATATACCCGATAACTGGGAGACTTTTGCTCCCTTCCACGTGAGCAGTTCGAACGTGATCAGAGTGAACATGGTTTATGACATCCTGCGATCCTTCATTGAAATGGGAGAAGTTTCGATTAAGTACACCGGAGAATTTTATGGAGTTAAAACAAATTATGTGCTCTTCAAACGCCCCAACCTCCCGAGAAACGCCCCCAATAGGCCCGCTCAAATGCCGTATTTGTTTAGTGATATGGACAGGAGAAAAGAGGCGGAGAGATTAATGCGGGATACTGCACACCACTTCCACGTGCTCTCTCAACTTCTTGATTACGTCCCCGCCGAAGAGATAACAATTACGCCAGCGGCCAGCGGTTGGATCTATGGAAGAGGTTGGTGGCAGATAGATGATGGGTTTAGGCAGGATCAAATTGCCCATCATGTTGTCCACGAGTGGTGTCCTCCAGTAATTATCATATCACAGTCCCTGAATGGTGCGACATGGGTTTTCTGTGAGGGGCCTGCCGTGTATTATGGGTTCAAACTGGCATATAATTACACTCACGATAGGCGATTTTTGGGAAAATACTATGCGTTGTACCTTATGTACAAAAGAGGGATTCAAGAGAGGCTTAGTAGTGGGAATGATCCCCTCTACCAGCCTACGTTAAGTTATGGGTATACCCCACTACTGCTCTGGTATTTTGATGAAGAGATCAGGAAGCAAACCGATAACCAGAGCAGTCTGGATACGGTATTTCGGTATCTAGTCCGCACTCCTTACAAGGACATAAACGTTGACGAGTTCATTACGGCCATCAAAGAGTCAACGGGGGTGGATTTTTCCGAATTCTATTACAACCATGCAATAGTTGATTTTAGCCTGCCGCTGGACGCCTACGCCGAGAAATACAGGGACGATTTCGCCTACTTGCTTGACTTTCAGAGAAAAAACAATGAGGCCCCAGATATCCTGTATTATGCGCTCCTCGAAATGGAAGCAAAGTATGGAAACCCAGACTTGATGCCAATTCTGCCCCACTCTTATCTAAAAGGGGACTACCTAGTAACGGGCCCAAGGTATCTCAGCTTCATAAGGGAGCTAGCAAGCAATTATCCTTTAACGGAGTCCAAGTTCGTTGAGATATTGAACAAGTACACGGAGGGCAGATCCTCTGATTTCTTCGAGTTCTACACCAAATACGGCCCACGGCCGCCCAGTATAGAGTCGCTCAACCTGTGGATTACCGGGGACTACAGCAGGCTCGTCCGGAAAAGCGTGTACATTGACACTCTGATCAATAGGCTGGCCCGAGTAGTGCCAAAAGACTCCGAGTACTACAATCTCCTCGCAACTGCAAATTCAAGTTATCTGAGGGGAATAGCGTTCCTCGACACCAATAAGTTCAACGAGGCGGAGGAAAAGTTTAACGAGAGTATCCGAGCCCTCGACGAGTTATATGCCTTAGATTTGGACAACGACGGTGCTAGAGACGTTTCAAAGTTGTTCCTTGGACTCAGCACAGCCTCCCATGACTCCGATGGGGACGGAACTCCCGATAAGGACGAGGTTGCAGGGAAGTTCTCGGTGGATGGTGTTGGGGACGAGTGGGAGGGTCATGGGGTGGCGAAAAGGCTTAGCGTAACGTGGGGTTCCAGGGAGTACGTTAAGGACGCGAGGCTCTACAGGGACGGCGCTTACATCTACGGAAAAATCGAGCTTTCAAAACCCGTTTACGATATCGAACGGTATGCCATCGTATTCCGTTTGGACTTTGACGGTGACTGGGGTACGTTTGATGATACGGTGTTCTTTCCATTGTTCACCGAGTTCTCCTTCTGGGGGACTGAATTCAATTATGGGGGGCCGTACTACACTTGGGGGTGCATGAACGAGTACGAGGTTATCCACAATAACACGATCGAGTTCAGGATCCCAGTAAAAACCGTCGAGGAGTACTACGACTATTTCTCATCATACATCCCCAACGTATCCTCTAGCATCCCTGCATCTATTGTGTTTGTCAAATTGGACGCCTATCTGAATACCGATTGGGGCAAAACCGCGGGGATGGATTTCAATTTGGAACTGAACCCAGCAACTCTTTCGATAACTTCAGACCCATCTGAAGCCGAAGTTTATGTCAATGGAGCTTATGGAGGGGTAACGCCGTTAACCCTAACCCTGGATCCGGGAACTTATCAGATAAAGCTCTCCAAGGAGGATTACGAGGACTACACAACCACAGTAACACTTAAGCCCGGTGAGAACAGGGAGCTCTCGGTGACTTTAACTCCTGCCTTTGGCCACTTGACGGTTTACTCCGACCCACCCGGAGCCGATGTTTATGTTGACGGGGCATTCGTTGGAGCAACACCGTTAGAGGATTATAAACTCTCAACAGGGCAACACGAGTTGAAGGTCGTTAAGGAAGGCTACGAAGAATACTCCACGAACATTACGATAACAGCCGGAAAAACTTTCTCCACAACATCACAACTAAAACCAATACCCACGACAACAACCACAACTTCCAAACCGATCCATACAACCACTACGACTACCACAACCCCTGCTCACACTTCAACTGCCACTGCACGAACCACTACCACCCCTCAAACAGTTTCATCTGAGGCCAGCAGCGTGCCCATGACAGATTCCAACCCAGAGCCAACAAACACCGAATCCACTGGCTCCATCTGTGGTCCGGGGGCCATCTTAAGTGCAGCAATACTGGCCCTAATGCTGAGAGGAAAGAAGTGAGAGAGCTCTTGTTTTTTCTTTTTGAGTTATTTAACGGAAATGTGAGTGAACGTTCTTTCAAAAATTACTTCCTCCAGTGACCGGCATTATTAAGTGTGGAATTCTGTCCGGGGAAAAGAGCCCTACAAAAATATCCCCTTATTTTGGGGATGAAATGTTATCCTTTAGGAAACTCTCTTGATAAAACCCCCTTAACAAAAGTTTCTTGTGGAGCCCCGGGCGGGGTTTGAACCCGCGACCTGCCGCTTACCAAGCGGCCGCTCCACCAGGCTGAGCCACCGGGGCACGATTGAAAAAGTGTCGCGTTCGGTTTATAAAGCTTTCGCTTCGCTTGGGTGGGGCCCGCTTCGAAAAAGTTATAAACCCTCTCCGGCCTTACTCCATTGGGCGCCGGGGTAGCCTAGCTCGGCAGGGCGGCGGACTCGTAATCCGCAGGTCCCGGGTTCAAATCCCGGTCCCGGCTCCACTCTCTTCCTAAACTGCGCCATCGCGTCATGTTTTCTAAAGCTCCTTCGGCGGTACCAGAATTCCGAGCTCGGTTATTACCCCCCTTACGAACTTCCACGGCGTTACATCGAAGACGTAGTTCCTCACAATGAAGTGGTTTCTCTTGAGCCTGCGCTCCACGAGATGCACCTTCCCCGATTCCAGCTCGGGGTGTATCTTGAAGCTCTCGGCCGCCACGTAGAAGGGAACGCCACTCTCATGGCACGCGAGGGCCAGGGGATACGTACCGGCCTTGTTTATTACCGCCCCGTCCCGCGTCACGTTGTCCGCCCCAACGAGCGCGAAGGTGGCCTTCCCCGCGAAAAGACCGATCTGGGCGTCCGTTATGACCTCGAAGGGAATATCAAGACGCTCAAGCTCCCCCGCGAGGGCGAGCCCCTCATAGTCTGGGGCGCTTTCCGTGAGGATGACTTTAAAACGCTTCCCCTTGGCATTAGCTGTTTTCAGAACCTCAAGAACTGAGGAGGAGAAGGAGTGGGTGATTATAACGTCGCCATCATCCACCAACTCGCTCCCTATGTTTCCGATTTCCCTTAAAGCCTCCCTGCTCAGCCGTATGAACTCCAACGCCTTCGCCCTCACGATTTCTGGGTTGCCCGTTGAGGGGATGAAACGGACGAGGTTGTAGAGCGAGGCCATGGTAGGGTTGACGGCCATCATTTCCTTCCCAAGCTCTTTGATGGCCATCTCAAGCTCCTCTCCCTCCAGAGAATCGGCCAGAACGATGTAGGCCTCCGCACCTCGCCTCGCCATGTACGAAGCGCCCCTTATCCTCTCGGCCTTCAGCTCCTCCAGGATGACCCGAACGCCCTCCGGAAGCATGTAATCACCAGCCCACCTCAAACCTCAGTCCCCTATCCTCCATAAACCTTCTGGCCCTTTCAACTTCCTCCTCGCTCTCCCCGAAGATGATGAGCCCTATATATCGGCCGAACCCCTTGGTGATGAGTGGATTTTCACTGAAAACTTTTGGATGGTCTCAACGAGGAGTGGAGCGAGCTTTGATTCATCCGTTATCTCGGCCAGAAGCTTTCTCTGGATGAAAGTCCTCTTCCCGAGTCTGGGCAGGACTTCTTTCTCAAGCATGGCCTTCATCTCACGGGGCATTCCTGGGAGCACGAATATCTTCACTCCCCCGTGTTCGATGTAGGCTCCGGGGGCGGCACCTTCCGTGTTCTCCAGCGGCTCGGCACCCTCCGGAAGGTAGGCCATTTTCCTCCTCCCCTTGTTGAGCTCGGGGTCATCTATCATACCCTTCTCATAGAGCGCCCTGTAGAAATCCCCAATCCGCTTGAGGCAGCCCTCGCACAGGACCAGCTCCCTCCCAACGGCGCGGGCGACCGCAGTCATCGTAACGTCGTCATGGGTCGGCCCCAGTCCACCGGAGATAATCAGGACCTCGGGCTTCCTTTCGAGGCTTTCCCTCACCGCTACCTCTATCTCATCAACATCGTCACCGACCGTGACCTTTCTCCTCACCCAGTAGCCCATCTCCGTCAGTTTCTTCGCTATGAAAGCGGAGTTGCTGTCCACGGTGTTGCCAGTGAGAAGCTCGTCCCCCACGGTAAGGATTTCTGCGTACACGTTCCCACCCAAAGGGTTTTGGGAGTACCCTTTAATAAGCTAAGCGGTGGGGATGAGCAACATTATCGGGAGAGTTCAATCAGCAGTATTTCGGATTAGTGATGAACCGTGGAAAATATGCCTACAAATAGGCATGGTTTGGAGTTATCAGACAACATTTTTTTACTTTTTCTTTTCACCATAAAACACAAGTGTTATTAATTATGTTATTATTTTGTAACTAGTTTATTTTTTACTATCAAATAGAAAAATTTATAAATGCCATGAGTTTCTACGATTATGAACACTTAAAGAAGTGGTAGCAGTGAAGTGGAAACCATTAATAGGATTCCTCTTAGGGGTTATTATGGTTGGGATGAGCGCAGGGAGCGCCATGGCAATGCCCTTTCAGAAGGAACCGATAAAACCTCAACACAATATAGGATTGGGAAGTGTTATTATGTCCTGGCTTGTGAGTTACGACAATAGCATAATATCGGAAAATAGAGAATATCATGGTAATATCGGGTATATGTGGCATTACAAAGTGAAACATGGGAAGAGGGGGAGATTGAGCATTTCTGTGTTTAAGTATGTTCCTCTCTTTGGGTATTCCACATATACCATACTCCCCGATATGACAGTATACAGCGACACCTTTGGAGGGAAAAACTTCAAGTTGAAGTCCATAAAGACCCACAGGGTGCCGGGCACTGGAATTCGATTCAAAACAATAGAAACAAGTTATTCTTCTTGGGTCAGTAGCGGAGGATGGTGGGGAATAGACCTAAAATTTGATGCGGGATATGGGAGACATGGAATAGTTACATTGGGGATGAGCAATCTCGAAAACTTTATTATAGCATTCACAGGTAAACTGGGAGGTGGAAAATGGGCGGATAAACTCGTTGATTTTGTGTCCAGGGGTAGTCTATCCTCTTTAGCAGATGCGCTTTCAGCAATCATTGTTTTTGCCTCAGGTATAAACGTGGATGCCGTGTACTTTACGGAGGTGTGAACGTTGCGTTTTTTATATTTTCTTTTTGGGTTTTTACTTGCGTTTAATCCTTTTACTGGGATACCCACAATATTGATAGGTATCCTATTCGTTAAAATCGATACCAAGATCAAACTCGCGTATTCCCTTTTGGGGTTAGTTCTGGGAACTATGGCCGGAATATTCCTGTGGGGAGATTCATGGATCCTCGAACAACTAAAATGGGGGTACCAAGAACAGGGAGCATGGGGTTTTGTAGGGGGCACACTAGTTCTCGTACTCCTGTCTCTTATAGTGGCCCGGACGCTTCACAGGAATTGAGGGGGACTTGATATGAAACCACGCAATCGTAATGTTTTACATTTCATACTGGTGACAATAACATATGGAGTGATTGCGTACTCCAATCAGATCATAGGGTTTTACGCAATGCTTCGAATTATGGATGCGTCGATTTGGAAAATCCTAGTTGCCGTAATTGGAGTGGGAATTAGATTTCTGTTGCAGATTTCAACGGCAAGCATTTTTAGTTGGATAGTGTTGGGGCAGAAAATCGGCTCCAATGAGATTAAATCTGCGTTCGTTCCATTACTCGTAGCTGGAACCTTCTGTACATTCTTTAGGCTCATTGGGTATTTTGTTCTAACTAACGCATATTTAATTTCGTTAAGGAGTGCCTTAGAGAGCATTTTCATGACTACTGGCTGGTTTTTGTCATTTTATCTCCTGGGAAAAGAGATGTCATCAGATACTCTTACACTAATAAAGAAATATGCCTCAGTATTTGGCATTGGGTTGCTCATTTATTTTGTCTTCCCACCGGTTTGACCCCATAAACCCAGAGAGGTGCATGAGAGGGAACTTGTTTGGTGGGAATTACGTGTGTGAATGACATGTGTCCAGTGTAGAGCTGTGGCAATGGAGGCTTACTAGCTTAAGGTGCCCTCATTTTTTATCGGCCTAAAAGCTTCGACCGGAACCTATGCTCCCGGCTCCCCAAAACCCTTTTAATGTATCACCGCCAATGAGTAAACATCCAGAGGTGATTGTGATGGAAGACGTCAAAAAGATGATTGAATCAAAGCTCCCCGGCAACATTGAGGGGCTTCTTGAGCTGGCGTACAACTACTGGTGGAGCTGGAACAGAAGGGCCACCAGGCTCTGGGAGAAGATTGACCCCGAGCACTGGCGCGAGTACAAAAACCCCGTGAAACTACTCCTCGATACTCCGGAGGAGAGGCTCAAGGAGCTCTCAAAGGATGACGACTTCATGAACCTCTATGAACTCGTTATGGACCAGTTCAGGCACTACATGGAGGCCGAATCAACCTGGTTCTCAACCAACTACCCCAAGTGGGACAGGCCGATAGTCTACATGTGCATGGAGTACGGCATAAGCAAGAGCCTTCCGATTTACTCGGGTGGCCTTGGAATACTCGCCGGCGACCACGTTAAGACGGCAAGCGATTTGGGATTGCCTTTCATAGCGGTGGGCCTCCTCTACAAGCACGGCTACTTCAGGCAGGAGATAGACGAGAACGGAAGACAGAGGGAAGTATTCCCCGAGCACAGCCCGGAGGAGATGCCCATAGAGCCCGTACTCGGAAAGGACGGAAAGCCGCTGAGGGTGGAGGTGCCCATAGAGGACAGGATGGTTTACGCGAGGGCCTTCAAGGTTAAGGTGGGCAGGGTGGAGCTCTACCTCCTCGATACCGATGTTCCCGAGAACGACGAGGACGACAGGAAGATATGCGACTACCTCTACAACGCGGAGATGGACAAGAGAATAAAGCAGGAAATCCTCCTGGGCATAGGTGGGATGAGGCTCCTCAGGGCCCTTGGAGTTGAGCCCGGTGTTATACACCTCAACGAGGGGCACCCGGCCTTTGCGAACTTCCAGAGGATAGCGTGGTACATGGATGAGGGCCTGAGCTTCATGGAGGCCTGGAGCCTCGTTAGAGGGACGACGATATTCACGACCCATACACCGGTTCCGGCCGGCCACGACCGCTTCCCCATCACGGAGGTTGAGAAGAGACTCGAGAAGTTCTTCGAGGGGCTTCCAAAGGAGAGGTTCCTAGACCTCGGAAGGGAGGGCGACCAGATCAACATGACGCTTCTCTCAATAAGCACCTCCAGCTACGTCAACGGCGTGAGCAAGCTGCACGCTGAAGTAAGCAAGCGCATGTGGCAGGACATCTGGAAAGAGGTTCCGCTGGACGAGATTCCCATAGAAGCCATAACCAACGGTGTCCACACAAAAACGTGGCTTCATAACGAGATCAAGAAGCTCATAGACCGCTACGTGGGAAGAATCTGGAGGGAGCACGCCAACATAGAGGGTATATGGTACGCCGTCGAGAGAATACCCAATGAGGAGCTCTGGGAGGCACACCTCAAGGCCAAGAAGGAGTTTATAGAACTCCTCAGAAGGAAGGCGATACGGAGGAACACACGCCTTGGAATAGACGAGCCCCTCCCGGAGATAGACGAGAACGCCCTCATAATAGGCTTCGCGAGGCGTTTTGCAACCTACAAGCGCGCCACCCTCATACTGAGCGACCTTGAGAGGCTCAAGAGGCTCCTCAACAACCCGAAGAGGCCGGTTTACATAGTCTTCGGAGGAAAGGCACACCCGATGGACGAGGGGGGAAAGGAGTTCCTCAGGAGGGTTTACGAGGTCTCCCGGATGCCCGAGTTCAAAGGAAAGATATTCGTCATGGAGAACTACGATATGGGAAGCGCGAGGCTCATGGTTGCCGGCGTTGACGTGTGGCTCAACAACCCGCGCAGGCCCATGGAGGCGAGCGGAACGAGCGGAATGAAGGCCGGGCTGAACGGCGTTCTGAACGTCAGCATCTACGACGGCTGGTGGGTCGAGGGCTACAACGGAAAGAACGGCTGGGTTATCGGGGAAGAAACCACGGAGCCGGAGACGGAAGCGGACGACCCCAAAGACGCGGAGAGCCTCTACCGCCTTCTCGAGGAGGAGGTCATTCCAACTTACTACAGCAACCGCGAGCGCTGGATATACATGATGAAGGAGAGCATAAAGAGCATCGCACCGCGCTTCAGCACTCACCGCATGGTAAAGGAGTACATGGACAAGTTCTATTCCAAGGCCATGAGCAACCACATCTGGCTCACCAGGGAGAACTACCACGAGACCAGGAACATCGCCGCGTGGAAGGAGCGCATCCTCGCCTCGTGGCCGAACGTGAGGATAGAGAGGATACTTACCCAGGACGCCAGGGCTGTGGAGGTTACGGTTGACCTCGATGGACTGAACCCGGAGGACGTCAAGGTGGAGCTCTACTACGGCGTCAAGGCGGAAGGCTATATAATTGAGAAGCCCCACATCATAGAACTCAAGCACCCCGAAGACCTCGGGGGCGGAAGGTGGCTCTACAGGTACGAGGGTAGCGCCCTGAAGCACCTTGGAAACCCCTGCTGGCACTACGCCGTCAGGGTGCACCCCCATCACGAGAAGCTCCCCCACGAGTTCCTCCTGGGCCTTGTGAAGTGGAAGGGCTTCTTCGAGGCGTAATCCATTTTTTTGAAAATTTTTTGAATTTCTTGCAAAGGGCACAACTCTTTTATATTTCAAGCCCCTTAATTTGATGATAAAATCCGGGTGATGGCCATGGACACGAGGAAATGGACAGCTTATCTAATCCTGCTCGTGGCGGGATACGCCGCGGGTATAGGAACGCTTGGGCTGGTACCCCAGTTCTGGCTCAAATACGGAACGAACGGACTCGGAGCGTACATACTATTCACCGTGGCCTTCATGTACCTCGCCATCACAGAGGCGGAGGCCGTTCAGAGGAGCCGCTACCACTTCGTGGAACTCTACACAAAGCTCACTCCATACAGGGGAATGCTAATAGCGGCGTTTGTGCTAAACGTGCTCTTCCTATCCTACTACACGGCCAACGTTGGACTGACGCTCCTATCGCCATTCCTAGGAACGGGAACGATGGGCAGGCTCATCGCGAAGATACTCATAATAGTGCTGGCCTATCTGATAATCTCCCGCGCCAAGGAGAAGACATTCCTCATCATGGCATGGGGAGGTATTACCTTCATACTTCTCGTGGTGCTCCTCGGGATACTCTTCAGAACGACAATAAGCCCCGACAACGCCTACCTCCAGATGGCAAACGGGATGCTCCACGCAAGCCACCCCATAACGCTGGCCCTCCTGAGGGACGCGGCAATAAGGGCAATCTACGGAGTGGGACTGGGTTTCATGTTCTACCTCATGCTGGGCAGCTTCCTCGGTGATAGATTCAACGCGAAGGTCATCATTGGAGGGGGAGTGCTCATACAGGTGCTGGTTGGAATCATGGGCACGTACACCCTCATCTACGGGGCCTCCCAGGCCTCACCCGGCCTTCTCCTTAACTTCGCCACGGGCGGTGAGGAAGCGGCCCTCAAGTTCATGGGGGAGCTTGTCACATACCTAACGCCGCTCCAAACACTCCTCATAGGACTCGGGCTGTTCATGGCGGGCATTACGAGCATAATCCCCATCTTCGAGACGGCACTCCAGATGGTTCCAGCGCTCATGGGCGTGGGAAGAAAGCAGGGCGCCAATTACGTGGCGGGAATAGTGCTCATCCTCGGCCTCGTCAATGCGGTACCTCTCGTGGCCGACATAAGCCTCCAGGCGGTCAACATAGCGCTGTTCATAACAGCCATCTTCGAAGCGATTCCCCTCGTCTACAGGCTCAAGCACGTGACGCTCCCCGAGAGGGCCATCGCGGCCATTGGCATCGTGATGTTCGCAGTGCTTGGCATCGAAACCCTCCACAACGTCACGACGATGGGAACACAGTACTGGGCTTCGGTAATCATAGCCCTGGCGGTGCTCGTCATTGGTGTTGGAGTGAGGAGCCCCCCAGGGGAGTGAGCCCCTTCTTCTCAATTTTTGTCCGAAGGCCCTCCGACGGAAGGTTCTCAAAAGGACGCCCGAGTCTCAGAAGAGGGCAACAACCATAAAGGAGTTAAAAAGAAAAGGTCACTCCTTCTTCTCCTCAGGCTTTGCGGGAGCTTCTTTCTTTTCCGCTTTGGGCTCTTCTTTCTTCTCGACCGACTTGGCGGCCGGCTTTGCCGCGGGCTTTGGCTTTGCCGCCGCCGGCGGCTTGAGGCCGTAGCCCAGTATTTTGAACTTGAACTCCTCCCCGTTCTTAAGGTAGTATGTGACCTCTTTGGTCTCTTTGTTGAACTTTATCCTCTCCACAGGGAACCTCCAGTCACGACGGCTCTCCTGTATCTCCCTGAACGTCTCGGGGGGTATTGGCACCCAGTCGAAGAGCTGAAGCTCCTCATCTTTCCACTCGGTTGTGAGCATGTAGCTCTCCGCGAAGCCGAGTGCGTTAGTTGGGCAGACGTCAACGCAGAACTGGCAGAATGTACAGCGTCCGTAGTCAACCTTCGGATGGGGCCTCTTCTCCACCTTGCCGTCCACCTCTATCCACGTCATCTCTATTGCTCTCGCTGGACATATTTGACCGCACATGTTACAGCCTATGCAGGTCTTCCAGTTGAGGGTGTGGAATCCGCGGTAGTCCTTGGCAGGCTCTAAGCTCTCGTAGGGTATCTTTATCGTGACCGGCTTCTTGAAGAGGTACTTGATACTCATCCAAGGCTTGAGGAATGAGGGTTTCTTCCTGACCTTACTCTCCGGGGCAATCCTAAACGTAATCTCCTCCATTTCCATCACCTGTCTATATCCGGCGGGCAGTTGTCAAGGCTCATAAGTATGACGGGCACATCGGCGAGCCTCGCTCCAACGAGCAGCTGCTCTATCACTCTAATTCCGTGGGCGATGCTGGGTCCTCTAATCTGCACCCTGTATGGCTTGTTCTTTCCGTCGCTGACGACGTAGGCTCCAAAGTCACCCTTGGTCGCCTCGACGTGGGCGAAGGCATCGCCCGCAGGGACCTTAAGCCTCGGAAGGCTCTTGAAGCCAGGGTGGTTGACCTTGTAGGGCCCGCTCGGCGGCCCCATGTCGAGGAGCTGCTCGAGGACGTATAAGTCCTGCTCTATCTCAAAGCGCCTTATGAGTGCCCTGGCAAGCGCGTCCCCCTCCCTGAGGACAGGAACCTCGAAGTCCAGCTCGGGATAGAGGAGGTATGGGTCAACCCTTCTCACGTCGTAGGGCACTCCCGTCGCGCGGAGGTTGGGGCCGGTGACGCCCTCGGAGAGGGCAAATCTCTTGTCCATGACGCCTATTCCCTCAAGCCTCCTGTAGGTGATGTAGTTCTCAAAGAGGATGTTGTCGAAGTCCTTGAGCTTGTCCTTTATGTACTCGACGGTGTCTTTCAGCTGGCGGAGCCACTTGTCTCCGGGTATGTCCCTCCTAACTCCGCCGGGGATTGTGTAGATGTGATAAACCCTCGCCCCAGTGAGCTGCTCGAAGAGGGCCATGAGCCTCTCCCTGTAGGCTGCGGCCCAGTGGCCAGCAGTGTAGACACCGAGCTTGAAGCTGAGCCCCATTATCCAGAACAGGTAGGCGCTGACCCTGGCCATCTCGAGGACGGTCGTCCTTATCCACTGGGCCCTCTCCGGAACCTCCCATCCCATTATCTCGTCCACAGCCATGGAGTATATTGCCTCTGGCACATCTGGCTCTGGCACACATATACGAAGGAGCAGGGCTATGTTGGTGTGCCACGGCCTGTACTCGGCGAGCTTCTCGAAACCGCGGTGGAGGAAACCGGGGTTGGCTACCGCTTTGACAACCCTGTTGCCGTCCATTTTAAGGATCAGGCTGTAGTTCTCGGTGGCCATATGCTGTGGACCGAAAAAGAGCTCATAAGTGTCCTTATCTATGGGCAGGAGGTCCATCCCATTCGCTCTCGCTTCCATAATGAGTTCTTCCTGTGAAACCATTATCATCACCTCAGATTACGTAGTTCTCCTTATCCTCATCAAACCTGTCGAGGAGTTTGTACTTCTTCTTCACGTAGGTCAGCATGTCGAAGTCCTTCCTGTGGCAAACTCCGGCCTCTTTGTCCTCGTCCTCCAGTATCCAGGGCATCTCAAGCTTGTCGTTGCCTTCAAAGATCACTTTGTAGAACTCATGTGCATCTCTCTCGTAGGTCTCAGCGGCTGGATATATGTCCCTGACACTTGGAATCCTAGCGTCGTCCCTTGGAAGCCTGGTCTTGACCATCGCGTGGGTGCCGTGGCTTATGCTGAAGAGCTGGTAAACGAGCTCCATTTCACCATCTTTGAGCCAGTCAACGGCGGTGATCTGGAGCAGAAGCTCAAAGCCGTTCGCTTTGGCCGTGCGGAGGAAGTCAGGTATCCTGTCGGCCGGAACCTTAAACTCCAGCCGCCTCTCCCTCCTAACCGTTCCATCGGCGTAGGGCGCCTTCTCAAGGAGCGCGTTCACAATTTCCTCCCCCTTTGACCAGGTTGCCTTAACCTCTTCCGCCATGCTCACTCCTCCCTCACTTCATTCTTCCTGTCAACCACCCAGGGTATCCATCTTCTCGCAGTCTTCTCTCTCCATCCCTCACCGAAGAGCTCGTCCTGGTTCTTCTTGTAGTACTCGTAGTTCTCCTTGTAGCGCTTCCATCCATCGGCCTTGCCCGTCTCTATGAGCTCCATCATCTTCTGAATTCCATCCATAACGGCCTCAGGCCTCGGCATACAGCCCGCTATGACAACGTCAACGGGTATGTACTTGTCGAGGTGTTTGATGGCGTTGTAGCCGTCCCAGTAAACTCCTCCGTTGAGCGGGCATGAGCCGTGGGCAAGGACGTACTTCGGGTCAGGCTGCATCTCGTAGGTTATGATTATCCTCTTGAGGGTCTTTGGGGTTACGTAGCCCGTAATGAGGAAGAGGTCGGCCATCCTCGGGGCTGGGTTGGGCATCATACCGAAACGTTCGAAGTCAAACCTTGAGGTGGCGAGGGGCGGCATCTCTATACCACCGCACCCTGTACAGAAAGCCACAATCCACATGCTCCTCTTTCTCGCGTATTCAAAGAGGGGGTCAAAGAGTCTCCAATCCACCATTTTCATCACCTCACAGACTTGCCAGTATAGCTCCAAGCGCGGCTATTATTGTGGGCCACTTCCAGTAGAACTTTGCCGCCTGGTCTATGGTGAACCTCGGGAATATTGCGGCCATGAATGTTGCCACCAGCAGTACCGCCACCTGCTTGACGAGGAGCACTCCAAGGCTCGCGATAGTGTTGAGTATTGGGCTTGCGAATGCCGTGACCACTCCACCGCCGAGGAAGATGTTGCTGAAGAACAGCGTCTCCGCGAAGAGCGCTATAGCGTGCTGGATGTTGAGGAGGCCCATGTGCTTTCCCCCAAACTCGACCATTGGACCAAGGGATATCTCACCCGGGGCTATCATTATGTCGAAGGGCTCCTTTCCGAACATGGCCTGGAGGACGAGGTCGTAAGCTATCGCCGCGAGCAGGAGCGGGAGGTGGGCGATGCTCCATCCCATCGTCTGCTGGGCCATGACTATCTGGTAGGTGCTGAAGGTTCCGTAGTATTCTGCTAACGCCACTATGGCAAATCCAAGCGGCACCTGTATGGCGAGGAGCGTTAGGAGTGCCCTCTGCGCACCTATACCGGCCCAGGGGTTGCCCGAGCTCATCGCGGCGAACATTATACCGAGCATCGGTATCTCAAGGAGGAAGGTGATGAGGATTAGGTCACCGTAGGCCCTGAGCACACCGACGTTTCCGAGAGGTATGAACATCACAGCTAATACTGTAGCGCCGACCGCGTAGAGGATTCCGAAGTCGTAGATGAGGCCGTGGGTTATGTTGCTCTTCTTGGAGAGGAGCTTGATAGTATCGAGGATAGGCTGGTAGATTGGCGGACCAACCCTCCTGTGTATCCTTGCCGTCACTATCCTGATTATTCCCATGAACATAAAGCCCACAAAGGTCGCGTAAAGAAGTATAAAGAGAGCCTTGAGTGCCGTCTCAATCATCTTTCACACCCCCCACATTGCAAGGATTAGGAGTATTATGAGCAGGTACCAAGCATAGCTCTGGACGTTTCCGTTGTAGATGTAGTTGCGGAGGACTTCGGCGAGATCCTCCACCCATGCCCCGATGTCACGGTAGAGCCTGTCGAAGCTTATCCTGAGCCAGAAGGCAAGGGCCTCCTTGAGTGGGAGGAAGAAGTTCCTCCTTATGGTTAGATTGTAGTCCATGGTGACGGGGTTACCCGACTGGTAGGTGTCCGTGACGGGAACCCTCCTCACCTTAGCGCCAAGGAAGTAGATTACTGCCGCCACTATGAGGCCCGCGATGAGGTATATGAGTATTGCCAGCGCGTTGTACTTACCGAAGCCGAGGTCGAGGACGAAGAGGTTGCCGCCGATGATCTCCTTGCCAAACATCTTGTTGAGTTCCTTGGCGACAAGACCCGGCGCTATACCAAGTACCACGTTGAAGAGCGCCAGTATCGTCATCGCTATCGCCAGTGGGAGCGGAGCATCTTTCGTGTCGTCGAGGTCGGTTGGTCTTTGCCCGAACCACACCGCGTAGGTGAACCTTATGAGGTAGACGAAACCTATGGCACTTCCGAAGAACACCATGCCGCCGAGTATGGGCAGGTTCTGGCTTATAACTGCCTCAAAGAGCACCCATTTGCTGGCAAAACCGACCAGCGGGGGTATTCCCGCGAGGCTCAATATGGCCACGAAGGCCATGGCGAAGGTGAAGGGCATCTTCTCCGCCAGACCACCCATGTCGGCGAAAGTGGTTTTGCCCGTGCGGTGAACGATGGTAGCCACTATGAGGAAGAACAGGCCCTTGAACAGCGCGTGGCTGAGGGCGTGGAACAAAGCAGCCTGCATGCTGAGAGCAGTTCCCACGCCGATGCCCACGAGTATGTAGCCCACCTGGCTTATACTCGAGTAGGCGAAGAGCTTCCTTATGTCCTCCTGCAAAGCGGCGAGCAGACCGCCGACGATTATGGTGAGACCTCCAAGGAAGGCTATTATGTAGCCAAACTTGGATGCGCTCCTGAAGGCGCCGAACTCAACCGCGAGTCTCGTGCCTATGAGGATGTACATGAGGATGAAGCCGTAGACACCGGCCTTGCTGAGAACTCCGCTGAACATTGAGGTGTAGCTCTGGTTGGTCTCGGAGTAGGCATCTGGCGCCCACACGTGAAGTGGGAACATCCCGGCCTTAACGCCAAAGGCCACGAGGAACAGTCCAAAGAGCGCCATTAGCTCCGTGGAGCTGAAAGTGGCCTGGCCGCCGAGCATTTTGGCGTAGGCGTCCTGAGCAAAAACCGTCTGAACAGCGCCGAAGTCAAAGCTTCCCACTTTGGCGTAGATGAAGGTTATTGCTATAAGCATCGCGTATGCCCCGGCAACGCTGAGCAGGAAGTACTTGAGGGACGCGGAGCGGTTGTAGTGGAGTACCATCATGAAGCTGGCGAAGGTCATGACCTCCCAGAAGATGAAGAAGGTCATGAGGTCCGCGGCCAGGAAAACACCTAGCACTCCGCTGAGGCTCATTAACGCGAACAGCCACTCGTAGCTGTCCTTCGCCGTTGATACGAGGGCGAGGACCGCGCTGAAGCCAACGAGGACCGCTATGCCAACGAAGAACCAGTTGAGCTGGCCGAGTCTAAAGGTGATGTCAAAGACCCCGAGGTTTACGGCGAATGAGATACCCTCAGAGGCCCTCTCGTAGAGCATGGCGGTATAGGCAAGGGGCACAGCTGCTCCTATGAGGCCTATTGCCTCCTTTATTCCCTTAACGTCAAGGAGCCAAGCGAGGGCTCCCGCCACAAGGGGAGCGAATACGATAAGAGCGAGTTCGTTAATCATGCTCCCACCCCCATCAGTGGAACGTTCTTGATGTAGTTGGCCACGTTAAAGACGTCGCTTCCTGCCTTCTGGACAATGTTCCAGAGCGGCTCCGGGTAGAGACCTATTACGATGATGGCCGCCACGAGGAGGAGCATTACCACCCCGAGGACAAGGTTCTCGCTGAGCCTCTCGCCCTCCCCCGTGAACCACATCGTGTGGATGAGCCTTATGTAATACGCCGCCTCCACGATGCTGGCTAATAAGACAAGGGCGACAACCCACGCGTAGTTTGCCTCCATGGCGGCCATTATAATCTGCATCTTGCTCCAGAAGGCGTTAAAGAGCGGTATTCCCATGACGGCCACTGCTCCAACGGTTATGCTGAAAGCCGTCAGAGGCATCCTCTTCCCAAGTCCCTGGAAGTCCTCGATGGCAGTCCCTCCAAGGGTTATCCCCACGTAGCCGACCGCCAGGAAGAGGAGGGCCTTGATTATCGCGTGGTTGACCATGTGGAATACCGCCGCACTGACACCGCCGGCGGTGCCGAGGGAGAACGCTACAGCTATGAAGCCGACCTGGGCGATACTTGAGTATGCTACCATCCTCTTAACGTCCCTCTGGCGCAGTGCTGAAAGCTCGCCGATTATTACCGTCAGGGTGCCCATTATGATGAGGAGCCTCGCCACGTTCGCCCATCCCGATGCCGCACCAAGGACGTAGAGGATTCTCGCTATGGCGTAGAGGCCCGCCTTGACCACGAAGGCCGAGAACATGGCCGTTATCGGGTGCGGTGCCGCCTGGTAGGCATCGGGTGCCCATGCGTTGAGCGGGAAGAGCTCGGCCTCAACAGCCAAGCCGAATATTATGAGGGCCAGCGCCGCCTGGGCCACGGTAGCGTTCATCTTGCCTGCGAGGAGGGCTATGTGCGCGAGGTTGAGCGTCCCAAGGGAACCGTAGAGGAGGGCAACTCCAACGAGGAAGAAGCTCGAGCCTATTCCTCCAAGGAGCATGTACTTAAGTCCCGCCTCGCTCGCCTCTCCGGTCTTGTTGTAGGCCGTGAGAGCGTAGGCACTTATTGCGGTTATCTCCATGAAGACGAAAAGGTTGAATATGTCTCCCGTCGCTATCATGCCCGTTGCTCCGAGCATCAGCAGGAGGAAGAGCATGGCGTACTTGTCCTTCGGCTCAACGTTGATGGCTTTCATGCTGAATATGGACATGAAGAAGCTTGCCAGTGCAACTATGAGCACGAAGAGCGCCGCGAAGTGGCCTATGTAGAGGTTGATTCCAACGGGGGGCCTGAAACCGCCGGCCATGACTATTATCGGCTTTCCGGTAGTGTAGACCTCCCTGAACACCCACCCTGCTATCCCCGCTTGAAGGGCGGTCACGAGGACGAGGAAGGGCATTATGGTGCTCCTGCTGAACCTCTTGAGTACGGGGATGAAGAACGCACTGATAAGCGGGAGCGCGATTAAAAGTGACGCGTACTGGCTCATCCTCTCAACCTCCTTATCTTTTCAGCGTCGAGGGTTTTGTACTTCTCATAGAGGTTTATCACAATCGTAAGGGCTAGGGCAGTTGTCGCAACACCGATAACGATTGCCGTGAGGACGAGCGCCTGGGGAATCGGGTCAACGGCGTTGGATGGACCGATGCCCTCGCTAAGTATCGGAGCGCTCCTTCCGCTAACGTAGCCGACGCTTATGAGGAGGAGGTTAACGCCGGTCTCCATTATGCTGAGCCCCACGAGCATCTTGAGCACGTTCCTCTTGACGAGTACCGCGTAGAAGCCTATGAGGATCAGTGCTATCGCGCCGAAGTAGTAAGCGCTGATCATTCGCTCACCTCCTCTTTGACCATGTTGTCCACGATTCCCGTGAGCTCCGTGCCGACCTTGAGACCTATGAGCGTGTAGATTACGGGGATGAACCCGGCGCTGAAGAGCCTGCCGATGTTGCCGTGTCCCCATCCCCACGTCTGCCATATCCAGTCAAAGAGGAAGTACCCGCCTATGGCGAGGCCTATGAGGCCGACCGTCACGTAGCCCATACCCGCGAGGCCCTCGAGGGGCTCGAAGACCCTGTGCTCTATCTCATAGCTCGTGAAGGCCAGGTAGAGCATGAGGAAGGCCGTCGCTATAGTCGCTCCACCGGGGAAACCCCCTCCCGGGGTGAGGTGTCCGTGGATGAATATGTAGGCACCGAATAGCATTATGAACGGTAGGAGAATCCTTGCTCCCGTCTTTAGAACAACGGAACCCTCCGTTCTCGCGGTCCTCTCCTTCTTCCTCCTCCAGAGGAGTGCTCCAACGCCGGTCGAGGCTATGAAGAGAACGGTGACCTCACCGAGGGTGTCGAACCCACGGTAGTTCACCACTACCGCGGTGACTGTGTTGACCGCTCCCGTCTCCATCATGACGTTGTTGAGGTAGTACTTGCCGACGAGCATCCTGTCCGCTCCGAAGTCAACACCCGAAAGGGCGCTGGCCATCCAGAGGCCGATGAACAGGAGGGTGATTATAGCAAACGCCCTCTTAAGCACGCTCACCATCTCATCCACCACCCTACACCTTCTTCCTCGCTTTCAAACCTCTCCGTGCGCTTTATGGCGAATATGAACACTGCAGCACTCATGGCCGCGCCTATGGCCGCCTCCGTCATTGCCACGTCAGGCGCCTGAAGGAAGAAGAACAGCACTGACGCGAAGAGACTTACAGCGGCCATTCCGACCACTGCCGCAAGGAGGTCCCTCCACTCAACGGCGAATATCGCGGAGAGAACCATCATGGCCACAATGATGTACTCTATACAGGTTATGCAGTTCATTCCTCTCCCCCCTCCTTATTTTCAGCCCCCAGGGCCTCCTTGTATCTGTCAACGACGCTACCCTCCCAGAGGGGGATGCCGCTCTTGTAGGCTGCCCTTATGAGGGCGTGGGCACTGATGGGATTGGTCAGCAGGAGAAAGACCGCGATGACGATGGTCTTTGGAAGCCAGGCGTAGCTTCCCACGTGGTCAATGGCCCACACTCCGGTTCCCACTATGACTCCAAGGGAACCGAGAGTGGCGCTCTTTGTGGCAGTCTGCATCCTGTTGTAAACGTCGGGCATCCTGATCAGGCCGAGAGTTGAGAGCAGGTAGAAGATCGTCCCGAAGATGACAAGGAACTCTCCGATGTAGCTCGCTATCATATCCCTCCCTCCAGGTAGCGCGCGAAGGCTATCACTCCAAGGAACGCGAGAACCGCGTAGACGAGGGCCACGTCGAGGAATATGGCTCTTCTGTAGTAGAGCGCGAAGAGCACCATGAGTCCCGCGGTGATGGTGGTCATAATGTCAACCGCGACGAGCCTATCCACAGTGGTCGGTCCCCTGAAAACGCGGTACATGCTGAGGAGCGTCGCTATGGCTATGAGGGCGAGGTAAATGTTTACGCCTATCATGGGAATATCACCTTTAGGAACTTTTCAAAGGGCTTAGTTATGTTCTCGGAGGCACCTTCAACGCTCGCGTCCTTAACGTCTATCCAGTGGATGAAGTACCTGTCTCCCTTGACGTCGAGGGTTATGGTTCCCGGCGTCAGGGTTATCGAGTTCGCGAGGGCGAGCTTCCCGAGGTCGTTGTCGAGAACGGTTTTGCACTCAACGATTCCGGGGTTTATGGGTCTCTTGGGGTGGAGAACGCGGTAGGCAACGTCGAGGTTAGCCATGAGCATCGCCCACAGGAAGTAGGGCACGTACGCTATCGCATAGGCGACCCTCTTGGGGTGGAGGTTGGCCAGTCCGCTCTCCGTGAAGATGCTGTAGGTCAGTGCGCCCACTATGAGTGAAAGGACGAGGCCTATCTCAAGTTCCTGTATATCCAAGCTGCTCGTCAGAAAAATCCAAATAACAAATAACACAATCACTGTGTAGAGATAACGGCTTATCCTGCTTGCTTCTCCCATTCACAACCCTCCAGGCACTTAAATTTGAAAGTTTTTACACACTAGCTAACCCTTGGTTCAGAATTTACCTATATAAACTTTATCAACAGAACTCCTAGTTTTAAACTCAAAGTTCTGAACGTTAAGGCCCTTAAATGGCCATCGGTGCCATCTGGTTGCTCATTTTTGTGGCATCACACTTAAAAGTCAGCGGTGTGAGGGGGATATGGTGAAGGCAAGATGATCATAGCAAAACCCTGCACTACCATGAGGGGCCTCGTGATTCAGCCCTACTCCTGGGACAGGGAGGTGAAGGTTGATCTGGGGAAGACCGCCGAGTGCCTGGGGAAGAAAGGCGTGGAGGTCAAAAAGCTCATCCCCAAGATGATGCTGATAGTGGAGATGGAGGGTTATGAGCTCAGCGTCTATCCGAGCGGGAAGATCATAATAAAGCTCCTCGACGACATGGAAATGGGAAAAAAGATTTCAAGGGAAGTTTTCGACTGCGCCGGAATTCTGGAGGTCGTTGAGGGCTAATCACCGGTGGGCGAATATCGCCACCACCTTCTCCCCAACCTCGTCTATCCTGACGAAGCCGAAGCGCTCGAACTGGACCACCTCGTCAACCTTAACGTCGGCATCGCTCTCGAGGAGGCCTTCTCTGATGATCAGCTCGTCCCCTTCCGGAACGAGGACTTCGCAGGGCTTTCCTTCCGTCACCCAGTGAACCATCCTCCAACGGTTCTCCCTGGCAACCTCGTACTCAACGCTGTGGAAGCGCGCCTTAATTCCCTCCTCGCTCGCCTCGAGGATTTCGACGTTGAAGAGGTCCTTAAGGCGGACGAAGTTCCCGGGCTTGAAGAGTTCCATGTCGTCCTTTGAGACGTAGAGGGGTTTGCCCGGCTCGAACTTGAGCCTCCTCTTACCTCTCTCCGGGTGGTCGGGGTGGAGGGGTATCTCGGCAACGAACTCCCTGGCGCCTTCAATGTACATCGGAATTGGATCGGCGACGAAGAAGTAGCGGTTGGCTATAGGCTCGATTATTCTCCTGTTTATGGCCGCTAGGTTGTCCCAGCTTATTGTGGTGTCGCTCGTCTTGAGGCCAACTTCGACTATAAGCTCCCTTATCGCTTCAGGCCTTATGCCGCGCCTCTTTAGGGCCCTTATTGTTCCAAGGCGCGGGTCGTCCCACCCGAGGTATTTGCCCTCCTCGATTCCCTTCCTGGTCTTCGACTTGCTCAGGACAACGCCCTCTATGCTGAGCCTTCCGTGGTGGACCGCCACGGGGTACTCCCAGCCGAGGTACTCGTAGAGGTAGCGCTGCCTCGTCTCGTTCTCGGCGTGCTCCTGCCCGCGGAAGATGTGGGTAACGCCAAGCTCGTGGTCATCTATGGCAGAGGCGAAGTTGTAGAGGGGCCACACGCGGTATTTGTTTCCGGTCCTCGGGTGGTTGGGCTCGTCAATGATCCTGAGGGCAGGCCAGTCCCTAACTGCCGGATTTGGATGCTTGAGGTCGGTCTTTATCCTGACGACGGCCTCGCCCTCTTTGTACTCTCCGTTGAGCATCTTCCTCCAGCGCTCGAGCTGCACTTCAGGGGGCTCCTCGCGGTGGGGGCAGGCAACACCCTTATCCCTAAGCTCGCGGAATTTCTCGGGTTTACAGGTGCACACGTAGGCCCTACCCATTTCAAGGAGCTTCTCGGCGTAGGAGTAGTAGAGCTCGAGCCTGTCGCTGGCTATGTGAATCTCGTCCGGCCTCATTCCAAGCCACTCGAGGTCCTCCTTTATCCACTCGTAGAACTTCGGCTCGGGCCGCTTGACCTTTGGGTCTGTGTCGTCGAAGCGGAGGATGAACTTTCCGCCGTAGAGCCTCGCGTACTCATGGCTGAGAATAGCGGCCCTAGCGTTCCCGAGGTGGAAGACACCGTCCGGATTGGGGGCGAAGCGCGTAACGACCTTACCCTTCTCCGCCCTCGGAAGGGGCGGGAGGCCCTTCTTCTCCTCCTTCTTCTCCTTTTTGGCCTCAAAGAACTCCGGATAAATTTCCCTCAGCTTTGCCTCCTGTTCTTCAAGCGAGAGGGCGTTCACCTTCTCAACGACCTCGTTCACGAGGGGGATTATCTCCCTCGCCCTGGGCCTGAGCTCGGGGTTCTCTCCGAGAACCTTCCCTATGACCGCCTTGGGGTTGGCCTTTCCATTGTGGGTGTATGCGTTGATGAGCGCGTACTTAAGGATAATCTCCTCCATTTCCATCACCTAAAGGGTGGAAAGAAGGGGGAAGTTATAAAGGTTGCCCAGAAGGGAAAGAAAAGGGAACCTCACTCGGCGAAGGTGAGGATTTTGAGGTCTATGGGCCTCCTGACGACGTTGGCCTTCCTGGCTCCAACAAGGTACTTGACGCCCTTCTCGCTGACTATGTCAATGAGGCGCTGGGTTATGATGCCGTTGAAGATAACGGCGTTTATGCCCTCCTTTTCCCCGAGGGTCGAGAGGAGATCCCTAACGGGCACTTCCGCGACAACATCGCCGTTCTCACCGAGCAGTATGGCGGAACCGTTGGACTTGACCTTCTCTATGAAGTCGCTGAACCTGTTGAGTTCTCCCGAGGGAGCCCTCTGAATGGGCTTAACTATCCTTTCCTCCCTCTTGGGCTCGGGCTTCGGCTGGGGCTTGGGCTCCTCCCTGGGGGCCATCTTCACGGGCTGAGCCGGCTGGGGCTGGATGAGAGGCCTTGCCTCCTTCTCCTCCCTCTCCCTGTTCTTTTCGCGCATTACCTCGTAGAAGTCCTTGCCCTTGTAGAATATCTCGTTTATGACCTGCTCCGCTGGAACCTTGCTCCTGAGCGACTTCACTATCTCCTTCTTCGTGAGCTCCTCAACCTCCTTGCCCTGCGGGGCCCTCGCCACGTAGTCCACATCCGCGACCTGGAGGAGTTCCTTGAGGATGAGCTCGCCGCCGCGGTCTCCGTCGGTGAAGGCGGTAACGATTCTCTCCTTGCTGAGCTTTATGATGGTCTCTGGGATGGAGGTGCCCTCGACGGCTATGGCGTTCTTTATGCCGTGCTTGAGGAGGTTGAGAACGTCCGCCCTTCCCTCAACGACTATGATTGAGTCGGAGAACGGCACGTGTGGGCCGGCCGGGAGCTTCTCAGGACCGAATTCTATGAGCTCCTTCGCCCTTACCGCTTTCTTGACCTCATCGGTGAGCTCCTGGCTCTCGGGTATCTCCTGCTGCATCATTCCCTCGAGTATCTCCTTGGCCCTCTCGACGATGTACTTCCTCTTGGTTGCCCTGACGTCCTCTATGCGTATGACCCTTATCCTCGCCTCTGCGGGGCCAACGCGATCTATAGTTTCTAGCGCAGCCGCCAGAATCGCCGTTTCAACCCTATCCAGGCTTGAGGGAACGGTTATAGTTCCGTAGGTTTTTCCAGCTTTTGTGTGAACGTCTACTTTAATCCTCCCTATCCTTCCGGTTTTCTGGAGCTCCCTTAAATCCAAATCGTCCCCAAGGAGCCCCTCAGTCTGGCCAAAAATAGCTCCAACAACATCGGGCCTTTCAACAACACCGTTGGCCTCAAACTCAGCATAAACAACGTATTTTGTGGTTCCGAATTCGTCCTTTCCAGCCATGTTACCACCTTCCTTCCTTCTTGCGTGTTTCGCCGTCTTTTCAATAAGGTGCTGCACTACCACTTTCTTTCGCTTCATTGAAATCCCTCCGAAGGGGGTCAGAAACGGGAAACGACTTTTTCGTAAAGGCCCGCCAGCTCCTCAATGCCCTTGATGTCCTTTCTGGCGATTCTCTTGAGCTCTTCCCTGGTTTCGGTGTCCACACGGCACTTATAGCCCTCAAGATAGCGGGCCAGCTTCCTGGCCAGCTCTTCACCCTTCCTATCCAGATCCGTTAATATCATGACTTCGTGATACTGTGAAGCGATTAAAGCTACTTCGGCCAGCGGTAAGCGGGAGAGCCTTATTATTCCCGTTTCGACCCCCAAATTCCGTAATGCCACCTCGTCTCGCCGTCCTTCGACGATGATAACTCCACCAAAGTCTCGCAATTTGCCTATAAGGCACTCAAATCTTTTATAGTTTTCGGGCAACATGCCCATCAATAGATGGGGGTGGAGGTGAGCTTATAAACCTTATCCCCCAGAGAGGTAAAGCCCATCAGTCAAGCCTCTCCTTAAACCCGGACATGTCCACGCCCTTTTCAACTCCAAGGAGGTAGAGAACAAGTTTTCGGTCCAGAGCGCCGTACCTCTTGGAAAACTCCTCAAGCTCCTCCAGCACGTCCTCGGCACTCCACCCAAGGGAGCGGGCTATGTGCTCAACCATCTCATCGAATACGTCAACGGGCCCCTCCGCCCTCTCCGCGTGAACCACCAGCAGGTCGTCCCTCTCCTCAATTACGCCCTTCTCAACGGCCTTTGCGATAAGCTCCTTGGCCTCGGCGGGTGTCATGGCCTTGAGCCTGAAGGAGAGGATTGCCACGAGTTCCCTCTTCTGGAACTCGTTAGAGCCCTTCAGGGTTACGGCATCCTTAAGGACTTCCACACTTCCACCCTATTCCTCTCGGAACGGAAGAATAAAACCTTTATGGAAAGAGGGGGAGTTGAATATGGTGATATCATGCAGCGCACGCACAGGCTCACCTCTCCGGAGCTCGTTGGAAAACCCGTGAAAGTCGGGCCACCCGAGGCCGAGGTGGAACTTTTAACGACCGAAGAGATGGCCGTTGACGAGTACGGACTTGTTCACGGCGGCTTCACCTTCGGACTGGCCGACTACGCGGCGATGCTCGCTGTGAACGAGCCCACCGTCGTCCTCGGAAAGGCCGAGGTGAAGTTCCTCAAGCCGGTTAAGGTCGGGGAGAAGCTGAGGGCAAGGGCGAAAATCGGGGAAGACCTCGGAAGGAAGAAGCTTGTGAATGCCGAGGTGCTCAACGAAGCCGGAGAGAAGGTGTTCGAGGGGACTTTCCACTGCTACGTCCTGGAGAAGCACGTGCTCGAGTGACCCAAAATTTTTTATCCCACAATATCGAATTTCGATATCGGTGTTCGATATGATGAAACGCGTGATCCTGGGCTTCATGGGGATTCACGTACTCCACCACGCCAGCAAAGGGGAAGTCACGGGAAAGTTCATGATGGAGGAGCTGGGGAGGCACGGCTATAAAACGAGCCCGGGAACTATATACCCCCTCCTCCACAGGATGGAGGATATGGGACTCCTGAGGAGCAGAACCGAGGTGAGGAACGGCAGGCGCGTGCGCCTCTACAGGGCTACACCGAAAGGGGAGAGGCTCCTCGAAGAGGCCAAGGAGAGGATTAGGGAGCTGTGCACTGAGATTCTGGGGGAGTGAAGGATGGAGAACGGAGAGAAAGGTGAAACCGGGAGGAAAATCTTCGGAATCAGCTGGAACGTCTTTCTACTTGGAATAGTCAGCTTCCTGAACGACATGAGCAGCGAGATGATAAACCCCATAGTGCCCAGCTATCTGACGAACGTGCTGAAGGAGGGCCAGCTCGTCAGCGGCTCCGTGATGGGCGCGATTGAGAGCATGAGCTCCCTCTTCAAGGTGGCCTTTGGATACGTTAGCGATCACTTCAGGAAAAGAAAGGCGTTCGTGTTCGCTGGCTACGCGCTCTCGACCCTCGCCAAAGGAACCTTAGCCTTCACCCGCTCCTGGTGGGATTTTTTGAGTCTCAGGGCCCTCGACAGGGTCGGCAAGGGCATAAGGACGGCACCAAGGGACGCGCTCATAGCCGAATCCAGCGAGAAGGGGAAATCCGGGAAGTCCTTCGGCTTTCACAGGATGATGGACACGCTTGGGGCGGTAGCTGGACCCCTAGCGGCCATAGCCGTCCTTGAACTTCTGAAAGATCTCCCAAAGGAGACCATGTACCGCTACGTCTTCCTGCTTTCAGCGGTTCCGGGACTGATTTCGCTCCTCGTCATAGTCCTCTTCGTCAGGGACAGGGGGAGTGAGGTCAAAAAGAAGATAAAGGGCATATCCGCGCTGAGGGGCAGAAGCCTGCAGCTCTTCCTCGCGGTTGTCGCCATCGGGGCCCTCGGGAGGTACAGCTACGCCTTCACCCTCTGGAAGGCCCAGGAGCTTGGCTTTACCGTCGTCCAGGGGATAGCCTTCTACGCTCTCTTCAACCTCATCTACGCCCTCTCGGCATACCCCCTCGGAGTTGTCTCGGACAGCTTTGGGAAGAAGAGGCTGATTACCATAGGTTTCGCCGTTGCGGCGCTGGCTTCTCTGGCCTTCGCCTACGCGAAGGATCTGCCCACATTAATGGGTGCCTTCGTCCTCTACGGCATTTACATAGCGATAGAGGACACGATTCCGAGGGCATACATGGCCGACTTAGCCGGAGAGCACGAGAAGGGAACGGTGATAGGGGCCTACCACACCGTCTTCGGTGTCTTTGTCTTCCCGGCCTCCGTGATAGCCGGCTGGCTGTGGCAGACGCGCTCCCTTGAGCTGGCCTTCCTGTACTCCACCCTGATGAATGCCCTAGCTTTTGTCATGATGTTTTTCGTTCCCGAATCAGATTGACATTCTTTCCATTTTTATGCCGATTTTCAGCAGGATTTTGTCAAAAAGACTAAAAAGCAAGGGGAGAATTTTGTGACGGTGAGACGATGAAGAGACTCCTCATACTCGGTACCGGCGGGACGATAGCAAGCTCAAAGGGGGAGGAGGGGTATAAGGCCTCGCTCAGCGTTGATGAGGTTCTCGAGCTGGCCGGAATCAAAAGGAGCAACGGGTTTAAAATCGAGAGCAAGGACGTTTTAAACGTTGACAGCACGCTCATTCAACCGGAGGACTGGGAGACGATAGCGAGGGAGGTTTTCAGAGCTAGAGAGGAGTACGATGGCGTGGTCATAACCCACGGGACGGATACGCTCGCCTACACCGCCTCAATGCTCACGTTCATGCTCCCTGGCATGGACATCCCGGTCGTCCTCACGGGCTCGATGAGGCCCATAACCGAGGAGCGAAGCGACGCGCCGAGAAACGTCAGAACGGCCATAAGCTTCGCACTTACGGGTGTTCCGGGGGTTTTTGTGGCCTTCAACGATAAAATTATGCTGGGTGTGAGGGCATCAAAGGTGCGCGCCCTCGGCATAAACGCCTTTCAGAGCGTCAACTATCCAGATGTAGCCTACGTGAAAGGGGATGAGATTTATTACAACCTTCCTCCCTCCTCGCTCGTGCCAAAGGGAGAGCCCGGACTCGAGGTTCACTACGAGCCAAGGGTTGCATTCATACGCCTCCTGCCCGGAATGGAGCCGGCCTTCCTCGATGGGCTCGTATCTTCGGGATGCAAAGGGCTCATACTTGAGGGCTACGGAGCGGGGGGCCTGCCATACAGGAGGAGGAACATCCTCGAGAAGGTCGGTGAGCTGGCCAAAAGAATCCCCGTGGTCATGACCACGCAAGCCCTCTACGACGGCGTTGACCTCAACAAGTACGAGGTAGGGCGGAAGGCACTCCAGGCGGGGGTTATTCCAGCTAAAGACATGACAAAGGAGGCTACGGTGACGAAGCTAATGTGGGCCCTCGGAAAAACACAAAACGTCGAGGAGATAAGGGAGATAATGCTCAAGAACATCGCGGGAGAAATCTCCGAAGGCTAGGACAGCTTCTTCAGCTCCTCTTCACCTATGAGGAGGGGCCTCTCAGCTTCTATTAAGTAGCTCAGCTTCCACTCCACCTCTCCCCTGTTCATGAGTTCGGCGTAGCGCTTTGCTTTCTCCTCCGCCTCTTCCATACTGGAGGCCTCGATTATCCTTCTAACGTACCACTTCACGTCCCCAAAGCGGAGTTTGAACTCGGCCATGTACATGGACTCCACCGTTTCGATTTGTGCACGAGAGTATAAAAAGGTGTCCGCCGCAATACGCGCATTTGGTTAGAAGTTTGGAAATTTATAACAGGAATTAATAAAGTGTTATGAATCATACTGCGAATATTCGTCATGTAAATAGCGTTAATTAGAAAGATATTTATAGGAAAATTGCAATTATGTAAAGTATAATATGCATCTCTGGAAGCCTTTTTAACTTTTTGTAGGGCTCCTCAGAGACTTTTAATCTCCCATTGTCGTTGAAATTTGCCAAAACAGCAGTTGGGGGGTTTGTGATGGAAACTAAAAGAATCCTCCCGTTTATTATTCTTGGCATAGTCCTAGCGTCCACTATAGGGGTGCCCCAAAACACGGAGGCCGGTGCTTTTCCAGTAGTAAGGAACGTTAACACGGGCGAGATTTTTCAGAGCATACAGGATGCCATAGACGACCCGGACACGAGGGACGGCCACGTTATCGAGCTCGATCCGGGAAATTACAGGGAGAGCGTGGTAGTAACTAAGGGAGTGGTCATACGCTCTGCATCGGGAAACCCTGAGGACGTTATCATAGAGACCTCCGAGCCAGGGCTTCCGGTCTTCAGAATTACACACGACGACGCGATCATAAAAGCCGTTACCCTCACGGGAGCCAAGAAAAGCGGGACTTACGCGCTGGTTGTCGGGAAAAAGACCTACAACTGCCGGATCATTAACGTCAGGGTATTCTCCAGCTACGGCGGGGTCTACCTCGACCAGGGGGGAGCCAACCACAGGGTAACGATGAGCTACTTTGAGAGCGTCGCCATTCCAATAACCCTCAACTCCGTTTCGGCCACCGAGGTTTCAATGAACTCCATGAAGGGCCCTGATAGAGGGGTTGTGCTGCTCTCCTCAACCGGAAACTCAATCCTCAACAACACCATAACAAACCCCATCTACAACGGCATCCTCTTGAGGGACGGCTCGGCCGCCAACACCGTAAGCGGGAACACCGTATCCAGAGGCCAGGGAAGCGGGATAGTCCTCCACGAGAGCCACAACAACACGGTTGAGGCCAACAACCTGACCGAGAACGCCCACGGGCTGGAAATAGTCGGCGGGAGTAAAGGGAACATCGTCAGGGACAACTTCATCACAGGGAACGAGCTCGGGGTCTACATTGCCGACACGAGCTGGAACCTGCTCTACAACAACTACCTCTCGAACGGCCAAAACGCCCGGGATACGGGGGAGAACTACTGGAACACCACGAAGAGGGAGGGCCCAAACATAGTGGGCGGCCCCTACATAGGCGGCAACTACTGGAGCGACTACGAGGGGAGTGACAAGGACGGCGACGGGATAGGCGATACACAGGTTCCCCACACATCCGGAGGGGGTGTGAGAGCCGGGGACTGGCTTCCCCTCGTTAAGGCGACACCCGGAGGGGGACTTCCGGACTTGATTGTAACGGACATCTGGAAAGAGGGTGGAAAGCTCTGGTTCCAAGTGAGGAACGTTGAAGGGAAGGACTCGGGCCCCTTCGAAGTGGCCCTTCTCCTAAACGGAGAGCCCGTGAAAACTCTCAGCGTTGAAGGCCTCAAGGCGGGAGAACCTTTCGACGGGAGCTTCGACCTGCCGGAGTGCAGGGGCGGAGTTCTGAGAGTAGGCGTGTGGGCCGATTCAGGCGGAAAAGTTCACGAGAGCGACGAGGAGAACAACGCTCGTGTGGAGGAGTGGAAGTGCGATGAAGAACCGCCGAGGATAGTTGGCCTGAAGGCGGTGGAGGTCGGAAGGGACTACGCGGTCATCTTCGTCGGCACGAGCGAGGAGAGCAGGGTGAAGGTGAAGTACAGCCCGGACACGCTTCCAAGCGAGGTCACCGATGATGAGCTCAAGGAGAAGCACGTCATAAGGCTTGAGGGACTGGAACCGGGAACGCTTTACTGGTTCATGGCGGAGGTCTCGGACGGTAGTGGAAACTCGGCCGTCTCCGAAAGGGCCTTCTTCAAGACGCTACCGGTTCCGGATGGAGAAAAGCCGGGTGTTGAGCGCCTAACGCTCCCCATAACACCCGGAAAGCCGCTTAGGGCTTACATCCGCGACAACACTGGGATTGACAGGGTGGAGTTCTACGTGGACGGAAGGCTGATGGGGGTTGACTACTCCCCAGGGAACCTCTCCATGATGTACCTCACCCCCGGAATCCTCGGGATGGCTGGGATTGGAAGGGACGCCTACTACACGGAGCACGAGGTCATTGTGAGGGTATGCGACACCAGCGGGCTGTGTGACAACGTAACCGAGATATGGAGGCCCTCCTACGAAGTCCAGAGCGTGGAGGTGGAAGTCGTATCCCCACCGGACCACTACACGATGAGCACCCTCCAGGCGAACAGCACGGGGAGCATTGAGGTGAGCGTTTACGCCGCCGAGTACGAGCTCTCTATAAGGGACTGTCCCTCCTCGGAGCTGGGTCAGCTCATGTGCCTCAACAGCCCGGGAGAGCTCATCCCCCATCCGGTTGACAGCCTCACCCTCTACGTATGGGGACCGAACGGCTATGAGGTTAAGAGGGTCTTCTACCCCCACACAGACAACGACCTCACCTTCACCTACGAGTGGGACGTGAGAAACCTCGAGCCGGGGCTGTATCTCATAGCGGCCGTGGCAAACTCAACCAACGGGCAGAGCTACTTCTCAAGGGCTGTAACGGTCGAGGTAGCTTCCCCCAGGAAGGAGTACTCCTTCCACCAGGAGATCAGGAGGGTGGGGAACTACTTCAACGTCACGCTAAGCGTTAGGAACACCGGGGAGGTTCCCATAAGATTGGACGAAATAACGGAGACCCTAAAGGGCTTCCAGGCGGTTGTTAGGAACGGAACCGGCTACACGATGACCGGGCGCTACTACGTGGAGGAAGAGCACGAGCGGGTCACATTCAACTTCAACGGCACCACCCTGGAGCCGGGGGAGGTGGCAAGGGCGAGCTACCTCGCGGTTCCCCTTCTCTATCCTCATCAGGTCTACAGGGGAATCGGTGTACCTGTGGTGGTCGAAGTTGATGAACATCTGGAGACCTTCTATCCATCACAGACCGTGAGGGCCGATGAGAGCCTCGAGAGCATGGACGAGGCTGCTGTAAACGCAATGGGACAGAGCGACTACCTCATAGTAACGAACCCCGAGAACCTCTTCCACATAAACGAGAACGAGGACGACGTCCAGAGGCTCCTCTCGGCGATGGCGGAGCTTGCCATCCTCCGGAACGGCGTGATAGGCTACATCGGGGGTGGAGGAAAGGCGAGAATAAACGTTAAGAACGCTCTCATAGCAACCGGCGACCCCAACGGGGACGGAAAGAGGGACATCGTTGTGTATCATCCAGACAGCGGAAAGCTCGTAGTTCACAACCTTCTGGGCGGTGAAGAGAGCGCGGAGCTGGAGAAAGGAGCCGGAGGCTTGGCCCTTCACGACCTCGACAGGGACGGCAAGGACGAGATAATCCTTGCGGGGGAGTACGGCTTTGTGAGGGTGTACGGCAAGGAGCGGGTGACGGACGAAAACGGAAACCAGAAGGAAAAATACGTGGAGGAGACCTACTCCCCCGGTGGCAGACTCCATGGGCACGTGGACGTTGCCTGCGGGTACGTTTATGGGTCAACAATATTCGAGGTGTACCCCACCTGTGCGGTGCTGGACGGCTCCCAGGTATACCTGATAACATCCAACCTCCAGGAACCCATTCAGCTCGTCTCCGGGGAGCATGACCTTGGAACGGGGAGGGGTAAGAGGGTCTTCTTCGCAGACATGGGGGGTGATAGGGGAGACAGCGTGCTCGTCCTGCTCTCAACGGGGGAGCTGAGGGAGTACTACATTGTATCCGATTCACTGGAGCTCCAGGGGACCATCAATGTTCCATATTCCGACAAAAACGGCTACGCCACAGGTGACATAGACGGCGATGGAATGGACGAGTTCGTCGTCTTTGACGCGGAAAACAATAAGATTGAAGTCTACACAATGGACGGCCTTGAGGAGGAAGTCCCGTTCTACTTTGGGGGTGCCCCAGTAAAGAAGGCAAAGATCGGGGATGTCCTTCCCGGAAGGGGCGGGGAAGTGGTTTTCCCCAGCTCAGACGGTGAATGGCTGTACTTCTACACATGGGACGAGCTCCAGAACTTTGAGCCGCTGTCCCCCACGCTCATAGAGGAGTGGGGCAACTACCTCAAGGACGGCTGGCTCGACCACGGATACCTCGTCATAGTGGGCGAGACGGAGATAGTGCCGGCACTCAAGACGAGCTATGACCCATTATGGCTCGACTGGGGGAATACAAAAGTCATCAGGACAACCGACGTTCCCTACGCCAACACCGAGGGAGACGTCCTTGATCCCGAGCTGATAGTGGCGAGGTTCCCGGGTTACAGGGCTGGCGAGATACTCAAGGGAATTGAGAACGCCATAGCCGTGGCAAGGGGGGAGTGCTCCTTCGACCGCTCCCACGCGCTTATACTGTCGGGATGGCCCGAGTCGAGGGGCGGTGGCTCCGACTATATAGACTTCTACGAGCACAGCCTTGCAGTTTACAGGGCGCTCAGGGATCAGGGGGCGGAAGTGAGAATTCTCAAGAGCACGGACTACCCGGACGAAGAGGTTAACGGCAGCAAGATTTCGCACAGGGGAGACGTTGTTAACGCCTTCTTCAACCTGGCCCCAGGGAGGGATATAATACACCTTGAGGGCCACGGAAACTGGAACGTGATAGACGACCTCTATGCAAGCGACTTATCAGGGAGAACCCGGCCATTCGGCGGAACCTGCCCCTTCGTTTACGCGGAGTCCTGCCTGACCGGGGACTACACGAAGGGGAAGAGCGTGGCCGAGGCCTTCCTCCAGGCGGGAGCGGCGGTTTACCTCGGCGCCACGGAGGAGGTGTGGAGCGCACCGTGGACTGCAAGGGCCAAGAGGCTTTACAGGAAGTGGGACTCCAGGGAGAGCATAGGTATGGCCCTCAGGGAGCTGAAGAGGGAGATGGGAGGCTGGGAGCTCGAAGACGAGATGGACATGGTGTGGGTTCTGGAGATGCACCTCTACGGCGACCCCAAGCTCGGCCTCGGCGTCTCCACACCCGAGGAGAGGGCGAACTCGGGAGCCCCGAAGAGCCTCGACCTCCAGACTCCCGACTACAGCATAGAGAGGACGGACGAGGGGGACGTCATGGGCATCGAGGGCGGCTCCTACGTGGAAGTGCCCGGCAACCCCCTGCTCCCCTACTACACCTACACCCTCATAGTTCCTGCCGGAAGCAGAGTAGCTGACGTCAGGCTCGTGGGGAAGGAGGTCGCTGAAAGGGTGCCCCTCAACCCGGTCATCGCGAGGATCGGGAAGCTCGGTGGAAACGTGACCTACAACACCACCACGGTTAACCTCACCCTCCCGGACTACAGGTGGCGCATCATCGAGAACCCCGACGGCAGCACAACGCTCGTCATAAAGGTCTTCCCCGTGAGGTACAACGAGCTGACTGGAGAGGCTACAATCTATCGCTCCCACCGCTTCGAGATATCCTACGTCGAGACTGGGGTAAGGCTTGAGTCCCTGGTGCTCAGCGGGGAGAGGATAAAGCGCGGAGACACTCTTAAGGCAGGCCTCATCCTCACGAACACGGGAAGGGACGACGTCGTGCTCACCGCGAGGATCAGAAGGGTTTCGAACAACTCCGTGGCCTTCGAAGCTCCGGCGAGGCTCCTCGAAGGCTTCGGCGGCGTTGGAAGGTTCTCGACGGAGTTCGGCACGGAGGGCCTTGAGGAAGGGGAGTACTACGTCGAGATGGAGGCGAGGGACACCGAAGGACACGTCCTCGACAGGAAGACCGCCTACTTCAGCGTCGGCTTTGCCGAGCTGGTGGTGAGCCTTTATCCTGAAGGGGAACCCTCACCGGGGGAGGAGTTCACCGCGGTGATGGAGATAACCAACGTGGGCGACCTTCCAGCTATCGGGAGCGCGCACATAACCTCCCCCGAGGGGAATGAGCTGGTCAGGAACGTGACGGTGATGCCAGGCCAGCGGATCACCATAGAGGGAACCTTCACTGCCGGAAAGGAGTGGGCCAACCTGACCGGCTACGTCCTCTACGATGGGAGGATGAGCAAGCCGGCCTACTTCTCGATCCCCTTTGCAAAGCCCGAAGAAGAAAAGCCGGCCGAGACGACCACCGCGCCATCCTCTTCACCATCACCAACGAGTTCATCAACGACTTCTCCAGAGGAGAGCCCCGCAACGACCACAGAGACGCCGGGCCCCACGATTCCTAGAGGAATAGTGGGAATTGCTGCATTGGTTCTTGGGGCCATAATTCTCTTCGCCATCCTCCTGAAGAGGAGGTGAGGCTTTCTTTTCCCTCACTTTTAAAGGAGGGGTTCGGAATGGAAAGGGTTCAGATGATATCGCTCATTTTTGTTTTTCTGCTCTTTACCGCCGTGCCCAGCGCGGCCTACCGCTGGATAGACCGGAACTTTGAAGAGGGAGGCCTAGTCGCTCTGGACGAGGAAATAATAATAGTGGACGTTAGGGGGAAGGATATTATAGCGAGCAACGGCTTCAGGATGGAGTGGCCACTGGCCTCGATTTCGGATTCAGTATGCGCGGGAGACCTCATTGGAAGCCCCGCCGCGGAGATAGTCTACGCCAGCTCGAAAACAGGGAAGATTTACATCATAAGCTCCGCGGAGAGAGTAATAGCCACCTATGATATAACCTTCAAAGCAGGGGAGGATATAGAGTGCGGGGACGTGGACAACGACGGGTACGATGAGATAGTTCATGCGAGGAACGATGAGTCTGTGCACATATACTCCCTGGAACCCAGGGTGGTTGGGGGCAGAAAGAGGCTTGAGCTTCTCTCCGAGGGGAGCTTTCCACTTCCCGGATTCCTAGCGGGCGATGACATAGCGGTTGCTGACATTAACGGCGACTGGAGGGCGGATATCCTCCACCTAAGCCAAGTCTACGACAGCATCACGGTCTATTCCCCCGACGGCGGGAGGCTTTACTCCCAGAGGCTCTACAACACCCAGGATGATCCTGCGGTCCCGATTGATGTCATCTCAGGAGACAGCCTCTCCGTCATGAAGAGGCCAGAGTACAGGGTGATCTATTCTCTCTCCCGCGAGCCCAGAAAGATTGTGGAGCTCACTTTTCTCCTGGGCTCTCAGACCCAGGGAAAGGTATTCGGGGGGAGCATATACTACTCTCCAGAGGAGGACAGCTTTTCCATGGGAATGAGGCCCAGGGGAGGGGTTGACGCCTCTTTCTCCAAGGGGGACAGGGTACTCGTGATGATGCAGTACAGCCGCCCCATGACATGGGTGCTCAACGATGATTTGCCACTCAACGCCCTCCTCATAAAGAAAAACGCGAGCGTGTACCAGGTTACGAGCCTCTACCCCCACGGGCTTAGGCCCGTCAGCTGGGCTGGATTTCCAGAAACCTCCGGAGTACTCGCCGCCTCTGGGGACATAGACTACACTTCGGTCGTCGTTGGCCGCCCGGTAAAGAGAGTTCTCCCCCTGAAGTCCCCGCCCCTCTTTGTGCTGGAGGCGCCCCCAAAGGATGCTGACGTTCTAAACACCTCCGGAACTCTGTACCTAGAGTTCAACGGAAGCGTGAAAATCAGGGTTCCAACTGATGCGGAATTCACCCAAGGCGCATTAGAAGAACTCCTAGTAACCACCTCCCCTCACACAAAAGTTCTCTACATCATGCCCCCCTTCAGGAGGTACACGGTGGGCAGGGAAAAGGAACTCAATCTAAGCATTTCGGCGGAAGATTCGGACAAGGCCCTCTACGTGGAGGCGCTCTACGAGATATACGAGTTCCCAATACTGAACCCCGCGGAGGCTTCCTATCACAACGGCGAGCTCCAGCACCTCGTGTACTACATCCCCCTAGAGGATCCCGTTCCGAGGGTGGAGGACTACGATTCCCCCTTCCACGAGGTTGGGGACATAAGGACGTACCCCACGTACAACGCCACACCCTACTTCAACTTCGTTAACCCCCACGTCAACCTAAGCGACGGGCGGAGCATACCCCTCTACCTGTCCGATCAGATGATCGAGGGCATAACCATTGGGGAGGAGCCTTTTGAGGTCGAGAAGGATTTTAAGTGGTCGAGGGTCAAAGCCACTCCCCGGAACATCCCCCTGGACATCATGCGTCAGACGATTTTCTCCCCGTTTTTCAAGCTTGATGCTCAGGGGAAGGTTACACTCCACTACTCCGGAGGCATAGACGATCCCTCAAAGCAGTACACAATAGCGTTCATACCCGGAAAATACGCAACCTCTCACGTCCTCGTTCCCGCAAACATCAGTGTCTACAACAAAACCAGGACGGAGTATTACTGGATTGGGGGAGTGTTCTTCGCCATCAACTCCACGGGGGACTACTACAGGAGCAGGTCGAGGAGCCCCCTCGGCTTCAGCTACGATACCGTGATCAACGTGAACAACCCCAACCTGAACATCCCGCCCTGGTTAAGGGGCCTCTACGAGACCAGCTGCAGCCTAAAGCCCAAGCCTGCAGAGGGAAAGGCCCCGCTGAGAACAACCATCGTAACCGACGTGTACGCCCCCTTCGGGGTGACGAAATGGGCCATGGACTTCGGGGACGGCGAGGTCAGGACGGGCATCGGGAACTCCTACGGCAACTTCACCCACGAGTACAGGGCGGGAGGGGAGTACACCCTCAACCTAACGCTGAGGAACGTCTGGAACTCCACGGTGAGCTGCTCCGCCAGCGTCAGGGTGGCCCCCAACAAGCCGCCGAAGGCGAGGTTTGAGTTCTCCCCAGAAAAGCCCCTAACCGGCCAGGAGGTACGCTTCAAAGACGCCTCGACGGACGACGGGGATATTGTGAGCTGGAACTGGGATTTTGGTGACGGAGAAACATCATCACTAAGGAATCCCAGCCACGAATACGACCTCCCCGGAACCTACACGGTCAGTCTTACCGTTCTGGACGAGGGGGGCTACTCCTCCACGTATTCCAAGGAAATCACGGTCGAGATGCCCAACTATCCCCCGCTCGCGGACTTCACGTACTCCCCCGAGGAGCCAAAGGCCGGGGAGGAGGTAATCTTCCAGGATCTCTCTATGGACCAGGACGGCTCCATAACCTCATGGTCGTGGGACTTCGGGGACGGAAAGGGCTCCTCGGAGAGGAACCCAAGGCACGTCTACAGCTCCCCTGGAACTTATGAGGTTCTCCTGGTGGTTGAGGACAATGAAGGGGCCGCGGACAAAATTGTGAAGGTCATCACGGTGGCTCCAGGAGAGTCCAGCCAGACGACCACAACAGCACCGACCGAATCCCCTACCCCGACTTTGGAGACCCGTTCCGAGACGGAAACAGGGGGAACTCCCACTTCGACAGCATCGGAATCAACACCATCAAAGACCACAAGCCCCTCAGGTGGAGGAATCTGCGGGCCTGGGGCGGTGATGTTCCTGGCAGCAGTGATTCTCCTCGCAAGGAGGATTGGGAGGGGCCGCTGACCCCTCACTCCCTTTTCTTAAGCTTCACCACCTGTTTCGCGAACTCCTCGAGGACTTCCTTCCTCATGCCCTCGAAGAACTTTATTGACCCGGCGAAGCTGTGGCCGCCGCCCTCGATTCCAGCCGATGGGAGCTTCTCCTGGAGCTTTGGAATTATCTCGTTGAGGTCGAAACCGTAAGCCTCCATGCCGTCAGCGGCCCTAACCACGGCGAAGTCCGGCCCGTAGGCGAGCGTCAGTATTGGCGAATCTTCCCCATACTGCTCCTTGAAGTGGTCGTGGATTAATCCGGAGAGTTTGCCCGGGCTTGGATAGGAGAACTTCGGCGCGAAGAGCTCTATGTCTATGGTGTTGAACCTTACCCCGTTGGGCAGGACGACGCTCTTGACGTGCGGGAGCGAAGCCCTCAGCGCTTTCTCCTGCTTCTCCTTTACCTCGGGGTAGATCGCATCAACGAGCATGCGGTGCCTCCTCAAATTTCCACTCAGGAGGAGGAGCTCCTCTATAATACCCTTCCCGTCCATGAACTTCCAGAAGTAGGCCTCGTGGTCAATGACCTCGCTTATCTTTTTCAAATCCTCCCCGGTGAGGCCCTTCTCCCTTGCGAACTTCAGGTACTGTTCGAACTCCGGGGCCTTGCTCCTGTCTCCGGTCCCTGCTATGGCCGGGAGGTGCTTTATCCTATCCTCCACGGGGGGATAGATGAAGCGCGCGAGCTCCGTGGCGAGCATTCCGGCGGTTAACTCGTAGTAGCCCCTCTTTATGTGGTGGGGGTTCACGTGGACGTTCACGTATTCATCAACCTTAGCCTTCCCCTCGCTCACCCACTCGCGAGGGTCGTGGTGGTCAACGACAACTATGGGCACGCCGTAGGCCCTGAGGCGCTTGTAAGCGGGGATGTCCTCGCTCGTTCCGCCGTTGTCAACTATAACTATCAGCGGGAGCTCCTCGCCGAACTTGCGCGAGTCCTCGACGAAGAATATTATGTCCTTGAGCACATCCTCCAGCTCGTAGAAGGGGGCCCTGCTAGGCCTGCGCTTGAAGAGGTGCCACTCCGCGTCCGGATCGGGCGACACCTCCTTGAGGAGGGGCACTATGGCGCTCTCAAGGGCGAGGCCCGAGACGTAGCCGTCCGTATCTGCGTGGTGCCTCAGGAGGATGGGCCTCCCTTCGTAGATGGCCTTCCTTATCAGGAAAGCGGCCTCCATGAACCTGGGCTTGAGCTTCTCAAGAACCTCGCTCTTCACGAGGAAGCCAACATCCTGGGGCCTGGCCTTCTCGTTTAGCGCTTCCTCTATCTTCTTCTTGACCTCGGCTGCCTCAGGCCCCCAGAGCCTCGCCATGTCGCTCGTCTCTATCTGTATCTCGCCCGCGTGGAAGGAGACCTTCCCTATGACCTCGACTATGTCACCAACCTCTATCCTGGGGTAGGCTCTAACGCCCGGGGCCTCGAAGGCGGCCGCCCACGTTATTCCGGTTCCATCGCTTATCGTGAAGACGGTCGGCCCTCCGGTGACCTGTATCTGCGTCACCTTGCCCCTGAAGCGGACGGTTTTTCCCGCCATGTCCTTGCTTATGTCCCCTATGTCCGTGAGCGGGAGCTCCTTCTTTACCTGGACCTCCCTGTAGTTCCTGAGGGCGGACTCTATGAGGTCAACCTCGTTCTTGTCGGGTCTGACATCGAGAACCTGCACGAGCATTGGTTCACCGGGCTTGTACTCCCTTCCCCCGAGGAGGTCCTTCCTCTTAACCAGGCCCCTCACGTGCTTGTTGAGGTTCACAAAGACTCCAAAACGCTCCACCCTGTCAATGGTGCCCTTGTAGACGTTGCCGACCTCGACATCTTCATAATCGCACGTGTTGTCGAGGACGTAAACGACCTTGTACTTCCTCTCGCAGTCCGGGCACACCCACGTCGTCTCCATACCCGGCTCCCAGGGACCCTTCACCTTACCGCATATGTCGCACGCGAGAACCCTTCCACTCCCCCCGCACGTCGGGCAGGTATCGTAGACCGGGACGACTCCCTTACCGTGGCACTCCGGGCAGGGAATCTCGTCCACCTCCTCATCAACGCCGAAGTAATCGAGGTTCCTGTAGCCCTTGAGCTGTTTGTCGAGTTTGAAATCAGCGGGAACGTAGCCCCATCCATCACACACCTTACACTTCTCCTCACCGGCTTTAACCTTCCCCGTGCCGTGGCACTCGGGGCAGTCCTTAACAACCATCACTCACACCTCCAGAAGATGAACGCAATCACAGGATTTAGTTGAGAGGTTGGTTTAAAAAGGTTGGGCTCAGCAGACCTCCCTGACCCCACCGGTGTGGCTCATCGGAACTTCGTAGAACTCCTCTATAAGCCTCTGGAGCCTTCTCGATAGTTCAATTTGCGTTCCCCACGAGCCCTCAATCTTACCCTTCGCCGACATCCTGCCCAGGAACTTCTTCATCTCATCACTCAGTGGACTCGGTTTACAGCGCGCCCATGGAGTCCCGGGGAGCGGCATGAAGTAGTGAGCCCTAACCTTTCCACCCTTATTCATTATCCATTTCATTAACTCTATGCTCCTCCCCTGGCTCTCGGGAGTCTCGTTGGGAAGGCCCACTATGAAGTCAACCACCGGCTCGAAGCCGTACTCAAGCATGTACTCTACCGCCCTCTGCACGTGCTCCACCCTGTGAAGCCGGTGCATCGCTTTGAGAATGGCATCGTCGCCGCTCTGGGCGCCTATTGCCAAGCGCCTGTTGTCGGCGTAGTCTATTAGGAGCTCAAGCGTCTCCGGGAGAACGAACTCCGGGCGAACCTCGCTCGGGAATGTGCCGTAGAATAGCCTTCTGCCTTCTTTTCTGAGAGGTTGGAGGGCTTTGAGTAAGGCCTCAAGCTTGTTGAGTTTCAGTATCGCGCCGGGACTGCCGTAGGCGAAGGCGTTGGGGGTGATGTAGCGCATGTCCCTCATTCTGCGCGAGTACTTCGCTATCTGGCCTATGGGCCTGTGCCTCATGCGGAAGCCCTTGATATATGGGGTCTGGCAGTAGTAGCAGCCGAAGGGACAGCCTCTTGTTATCTCTATCGGCGAGATAAGACGAACGCTCTCGGGGTAGGGTGGAAAGCGCCAGAAGTCCTCGACCTTCGCGAAGCCTGTGAAGACGAACTCTCCACCGAGGTAGAAGGCGAGCCCCCTGATGCCGGCCAGCTCCTTTGTGAGTTTGTAGCCTGTCTTCTTGAGCGTCGTGAGGAGGGTGTAAATAACCTCCTCCCCCTCGCCCACAACCGCTATATCAAACCCCATCCCAAGGGTGTGTTTGGGCATCGCTATGGCGTGGTAGCCGCCGGCGATGAGAAGCGCCCCCCTCTCCTTCAGGAGCTTGATTTCATCCCTCAAAGGGCCCCATATCTCCTCCGTAAAGAAGGAGTAGAGAACGAGCTTTGGTTTTGCCTCCAGAATCTCGCGGAAGTCCTTCGTTATTAGAAGCTCACCGAGGTCAAAGCCCTGGCTCTCGAGGGCTCCAAGGAGATGCACAAAAGCGTTGTGGTTGCGCTTTGTCATCCTAACTGCTATCTCGGGCATGGTGTGAAGTGATGCATGACGTCTTAAAAACCTTACAGGAGTATGTGAGAAAAGCTGTCTCCAAAAAGCAGGAAGAAAAGGAAAGGCCTTCAGGCCTTGATGGCGAGCTTAATGTCCTCGGCCTTGACGGTCTTCCTGCCGGCGTGCCTGGCGAAGGCGATGGCCTTGCCGGCAACCTCCATAGCGTAGTCCTCGAGGTACTCGGCGAGGACCTTGGCGGCATCCTCGCTGACCCTCTCGGCACCAGCCTTCCTTATAAGCCTGTCAATCGGGGCTATGGGAAGCTCCATACCCTAACACCTCCATACAAAGTTTTTCATTCCTATTTAGGGCATTCAAGGTATATAAGCTTTTTGGTAAATGGAGCCATTTTAGGGCCCCAATGGCGCAGGAGGGGGTGGAGATATTATGGGCATAAAATCCAAAAAAGCATGTCGGGTCCTAAATCAGTGGGGGCCTTTTATAAAAAGTGCTGGGCAATAGGAGGGCTCCCCCAGATGAATGCCCAAATATGACTATCGGGAAACCACTGACCCCGGTATATTGCCTTCGCCATCACCAGAAGGCAGGGACATGAACGAAAGGTTTCCATAGAGAAACACCCAAAGAACACCCCTGGACAACCGCAAAAACCGGGCACTAACAGCCCTGCTGGAGGTAAAAGAGGGCACGTAAGCGAAGCAAAAAAGAGCATTTAACGGATAGTTCACAGGATCCCACAATAGTTGGAGACGTTGTGGCGGGCCCGCCGGGATTCGAACCCGGGCAACCCGGCTCCGAAGGCCGGTGCCGTATCCCCTGGGCCACGGGCCCGCAAAAAGTGTTATAACGGGTTTTCTCATAAAGGTTGCGGTGGTTGAAATGATGCTCCCGGACTGGAAGATAAGGAAGGAGATACTAATTGAGCCGTTCAACGAGCGTTCACTTCAGCCAGCAGGATACGACCTCCGCGTTGGGAGGGAAGCGATGGTAAACGGCAGCTTCGTCAATGTTGAGGAGGAAGGGCGGATAGTCATTCCACCCAAGGGGCACGCCCTCGTCCTGACGCTGGAGAGGGTCAAGCTCCCGGATGACGTCATGGGGGACATGAGGCTCAGGAGCACCTTCGCACGCGAGGGGCTGCTCGGGAGCTTCGCGTGGGTTGACCCGGGATGGGATGGGAACCTCACACTTGCGCTCTTCAACTCCTCGGAGGAAGAGGTTGTTCTGGAGTACGGTGAGAGATTTGTCCAGATTGCCTTCCACCGCCTCGAAGGCCCCTCGAGCAAGCCCTACCGTGGAAGCTACCAGGGGAGCCAGCGCCTGGCACTATCAAAGCGCAAGCGCTGACTTTTCTTTCTTTAAGTCCCTGTAGAGAAGGGAATAGGAGGCAGTGAACATCGGCACCAGCACGAGGTAGTTGAGGAAGGAACCGACCACGGGTATCAGGGAGCTGGCCGCCGAGGTAGCCAGGGTGTAGAGGATCCCAAGCACGAGGCTCTTTCCAAAGCTCTCCCTATAAACGGCCAAGAGCTCGGGAAGCGGAAAGGACTTCTCGAGCAGAAGCGCGGGAGCGAGGAAGAGGGGAGGTATGAACAGGACGGTCGCTATCAGCACCAGGCCCAGTATTATCACGACGTTTTTGAACGCCCCCAGCGGGAGATAGAAAAGCGTGAGAACCGCCACAAGAACCGCGTAGGTCAGGAGCGTCCGGGGCAGCTTCTTCAGGCCAATCCAAAGGTCGAGCTCGCCGCTCATGACAAAGTTAGCCACGCTTATCATTCCGGAGAGCGTGGAGACGATCACCAGCGAGGCAACCGCCGCAGTCATAACCCAGAACTGCCTGGTGGTAAAGAATGCAAGTGCATCGGGCGAGGGGTTGAGGAGGGAACCCCCCTGGAGCAGCACCTTTAGGATGTAGAGGCCGTAGAGGAAGCTCGCCAGAACCCCCGGGACGAATGGTATGATAAGCCGGGGGTTGGAGATTATCGTGTCCAGTCCCTCGGAGAGGTAATCGTCAATACCCCTGCCCCTTTTCTCGATGTCCGGTGGGGGAACCTCCATAGGCATCGGAAACAAATGGTACTACAGTGAACATAAACCTTTCGTTGTGACCAAAGAAAAGTTTTGGGAACCCGCCCGAAGGCGGGAAAGGAAAGGGGTTCAGCCGAAGAGGGCGCCGAGACCGGCGAGAGCCTCTTCCTCCTTCTCCTCTTCCTCTTCTTCCTCTTCCTCCTCCGCCGGAGCCTCCTCGGCAGCGGCGGCAGGAGCGGCAGCCGGGGCCGCGGCAACGGCCACGGGCATGGCGGCCTTCTCGATGACCTCCTCGATGTTGACGCCCTCGAGGGCAGCAACGAGGGCCTTTATCCTGGCCTCGTCGACCTCAACACCGGCAGCCTGGAGTATGGCCTTGATGCTCTCCTCGTTTATCTCCTTACCAGCGGCGTGTAATAACAAAGCAGCATACACGTACTCCATTTTTCGCACCTCCAATCATCTTCATTTTTTACTTATTCACGATACGAGGGAAATTGAAAGGGGTTCAGCCGAACAGGGCTCCCAGTCCGGCAAGGGCCTCCTCCTCAGAGGCCTCCTCTTCTTCCTCCTCTTCTTCAGCCTCCTCAACCTTCTCTTCCTGAGGCTGAGGCGCTGCGGCAACAGCTACTTGCGCCTGTTGGTTTAAAAGCTCTTTGGTCTTCTCGTCGAGGAGCTCCTCCGGGAGCTCACCCGCTATGAGCAGCGCAACCCTGAACGCCCTGCCAAGTATGTCGCCAGCGGTTTCCTTCGTAACGTAGCCGGCCTCGACGGCAACGTTCTTCGCTCCCATGAATGCCTTCTGGATTATTGCCTCGATGGTCTGTGCGGTCGGGTAGGCGACGTTGACTGACAGGTTGAAGGCGTGCATGTAAGCCTGCTGGAGCATTGAGATGTAGGTCTCCTCGTCTATGGCAAGCACGTCCGGCCCGTACACAAAGCCCTCCTCGTAGGCGGCCAGGAGTTCAAGGCCAACCTCGAGGGGCTCTATGCCGAGCTTGTTGAGTATGTTCGCCAGCTGGGGGGTGATGACGTCACCGGGCTTGAGGACGGTGTAGTCCTTCTGAATGCTGACCTTACCCTTCTCGATTCTCGCGGGAATTCCAAGGGCCTGCATCTCACCCACGACGGGACCGGGAGCGAGTGACGTCGGACCCGCGGGAATGACAACCTCCTTGTTAACGGCAACACCCGGCTTGGCCGGGGCAGGCTTCTTGCTCTCCTGAAGGAACTTGTAGAGCTTGAAGGGGTTCATGTTGGTGGCGAGTATTCCCGCACCGCCTTCGATCCTTGAGGCGAGCTCCTCAAGGCCCTTCTCACCGAGCTCTTCCGCCGCCCTCTTGAGCGCGAGCTCTATGAGGGTGTTCCTCGAGACCCTGAGGATTCCACCCTGCTCCCTTATGGTCTCTCTCATCTTGGAGAGCGGGTAGGCCGGCACGTCCGCTATGTTGACCAGTGCTATCACTGGGTAGCTCTTGATGAGGTTGACGAGCTCTTCAACTTCCTTCTTCTTCCACTCAGCTACGTGGGCCATCTACCTCACCTCTCCACCTTTACAGCCGGGCCCATGGTGGTCTTGATGTACACTGACTTCACTTGGTTCTCGCCGCGCTCCAGCTTGTTGAGTATGGCATGGAGCACTGCCTCAGCGTTTTCAGCCAGCTTCTCGTCCTCCATGTCCTCGGTTCCGATAGGTGCGTGGACAACGGGGTTGTTCTTGAGCTGTACCCTGACGGTCTTCTTGAGCCTGTTGACTATGGGTTCGAGGTTGGTCATGGTCGGTGGAACGACCTGCGGCATCTTGTTCCTTGGACCGAGGTACCTACCGAGGTACCTACCGATCTTCGGCATCAGCGGAGCTGCCGCCATGAAGAAGTCGTACTTCTTCGCGAGCTTCCTGGCTTCCCTTGGGCTCTCCTTGAGCTTCTCCAAATCCTCACCACTAATCACATCAAGCCCGAGCTTCTTAGCCGCCTCGGCTACCGCGCCATCAGCGATGACCGCGATATTAACTTCCTTACCTCTACCGTGGGGCAGTAAAACCTCAAGTTTGAACCTGTTCTCAGGCTTCTTCAAATCAATATCCCTGAGGTTTACTGCCATCTCGACGGTCTGTGTGAAGTTGCGCGGCTTAGCCCGGGCCTTTGCCTCCTTCACCGCTTCCACGAGCTTTTGCCTTTCAAAGGCCATGTCCTAGACCTCCATTCTTTTTAGATTTAATCTCAGGCGAAAATCAAAATGCACGTAAAAAGAGGAGATTTTTAAACTTTTCCCTTCACTCCTCCTTGGCGAAAACCTCATCGTAGAGGCCTTCGTCAATCTCCTTCTGAACCTGCCTCGGGTCCTTGCCGTCCACTGTAACGCCCATGCTGAGGGCGGTTCCTATGACCTCCTTGGTGGCCGCCTTGAGGTCGTCCGCGAGCATCTGGTCTATCTTCATCTTGGCTATGGCTATGGCCCTCTCGATGGGCAGGTCGCCGACTATGTTGTTCCTTGGGGCGTCGGAACCCTTGGCAAGGCCGAGCTCCTTCTTGATGAGCTGGCTCACCGGTGGGATTCCGACCTCGATCTCGAAGGTCTTCTTCTTGGGGTCGGTGACTATGACCTTGACAGGAACCTGCATTCCCGCGAACTCCTTGGTGGCCTCGTTGATCTTCTGAACGACCTGCATGACGTTTAAGCCTAATGGACCTATGGCCGGTCCGAGAGGAGGACCTGGAGTAGCCTTACCTCCCTCAACGAGCACTTCAACTACCTGTGCCATTTACCTCACCTCTGGCTATTGGTTCGACCGCTTGCTTATAAGTCTAACGTATTCGCCCTTTACGGTAACGGGAATTGGAACGATGGCCCCAACGAGCTCGACCACGATCTCGTCCTTTCCTTCGTCCACCCTGACGACCTTTGCTTTCTCGCCCTTGAACGGGCCGGCGATTAACTCGACGATGTCGCCAGGCTCGAAGCCGCTGACGCTGGGCCTCTCCTCGAGGAAGTGCTCTATCTCCGTGAACTTTATCTCCTGCGGGAGCGTTCCCTTTGCGTGCCTTATCCCGCTTATGGCCTCGTCCACGGCACCCTTCTCAGCGGCCTCAACGAATATGTACCCCTTCACCTTGCTGGGGGCCAGTATGGCGTAAACAGGGATGTTGTACGTCTTGGCCTTGCTGTAGAGCAGGTTTGCCACGTTCTCCTCCTGGCCAACGGTGACCCTCACTGCAAATATCTTGCCCATCCCGTATCACCCGTTAATTTTCAACCGGTTCCCGTTATCAGGGCACCGGCGATTTTGATTAGCATTCCAATAAAGCCTATCAGCAGCATTCCAAGGCCGGTTATCTTTGCGGCCATCTTAAACTCCTTGGAGCTGGGCTTTTTTGTAACCAGTAAAACCCTTTTGCACTCCTTCAGGAAGTTTTTAAGCTTTTCCGTGTAGCTCTCTGCCATACTACTCACCCCAAATAAAGTGTAATGGAAAATCAAAGCTCCTCTATGTCGAGCTTTATAGGCCTCCTCTCACCCTCCTCCTCGAAGGGAGATACCTTCTCCTCGGCCACGGCGTAGGGAGAGCTGACGCCGCTTATGACGATCATAACCCTTATGGTCTTGCTGAGCTCGGGGTCAAGCTGGATTCCCCATATCATCTGGGCCTCCGGGTCGAGCTTGCTGGTGACCTGCTCTATAATCTGCTGGGCCTCCTCGAGCTTGACGTCGCTTCCGCTTATGCTTATGAGGGCACCCTTGGCGCCGCTGATGTCAACGTCGAGGAGCGGGCTGTTGAGGGCCTGTATAGCGGCCTCCTGCGCTCTCTTCTCGCTGTCGCTCTCGCCAATACCTATCATGGCTATTCCGCCGTCCTTCATGACCGCCTTAACGTCGTTGAAGTCGAGGTTGACGAGACCGGGCTTGGTGATGAGCTCCGTTATTCCCTTCACTGCCTGGACGAGTATCTCATCGGCGACCTTGAAGGCGAGGTGTATGGGCAGGTTCGGGGCAACCTCCATGAGCTTGTCGTTGGGTATGACTATGACGGTGTCGCTGTTCTTCCTGAGCCTCTCGAGGCCGTACTCGGCGTTCTTGATCCTTCTGATGCCCTCAACCGTGAAGGGGAGGGTGACTATCGAGACCGTAAGTGCGCCCATTTTCTTGGCGAGCTCGGCAACAACCGGGGCCGCACCGGTTCCGGTTCCGCCACCGAGACCGCAGGTGATGAACACCATGTCCGCCCCTTCAAGGGCGTCCCTTATATCTCTCTCGCTCTCCTTGGCAGCCTCCTCACCGATTTTCGGGTTGTTTCCGGCACCGAGGCCGCGGGTTATCTCCTTTCCAATGAGTATCTTCCTGTGAGACTTAACCTTGAGGAGGTCCTGAGCATCGGTGTTTACAGCTATGATCTTGGCGCCCTCAACGCCAACCTCCATCATGCGGTTTATGGTGTTGCATCCGGCCCCACCAACACCAACAACGTATATCTTAGCCTGAGTCTGTTCGAGTATCCTCTTAAGCTCCTCATCAATGTCCGAATTGGTAACCGCCGGAACCTTGGTCTCGGAGGCTTTCGCTTCCTCGGATGTCCTTTCGATTACACCTTCAACCAGCTTCAACATTTTCTTCACCCTCCACGGGAACCTTCGACTAAAATCTGATAACCTTTGTTTCAAAGCAATATATAAACTTTAGCTAATCCTTGATAAATTCCATCCCAAGCTCCCTCGCGAGTTCCCTTGCCATCTGTCGTGTCTCGCCTTTACTTCCCTTCCAGTCCACGTATATAGCCTCAACCGCGCCGTTCGTCCGCTCAATGGCTTTTATCAACATTTCGCGTGGTACCGGGTGGGCGTACTTTGGGACTATATGCGAGAACGCCAGATCGCTCTCGATGGCCATCTTTGTCTGCTTTGGTGCGTAATGGCCGCCGCCCACGCCGATGGCAACTTTAGCGTCAACCTTTTTATAGCTATCGAGTACCCGGATTATGCTTTCCGCCAGGATTTCTCCCGCCCTATCGTTTCGCCACTCCTCCTCGCTCGAGCCTATTTCCATGAAGAGGCTCGGCACGTTGAGTTCACTCGGGCCGTGGTGCGTTGCTTCGTAGCACACCGTCCACCCAAGGTCGTTGAGCTCGTTTAGCGTTGTAAGGGCGAGTTTCATGGCCTTCGGCTCGGCTATGGCCAGAGATGCGTCCTTCCCCCCGTAAACCGCCTCCCCCCAGTTGCCCGTCACGTGGGTCGTTAGCGCGGGCAGTTTCTGCTTGCTCGAGTGTCTCGAGGCGAAGACTATGAGCTCTGGCTCCAGGTTGAGCTGCTTCCTTATCGCATCGTCCAGATTGTCGTAGTATATCATCTCATCGTTCGTCGTTAGGATGAGCGTGTCCTTCCCCTCATAAACCGGGTTGCCGTCGAAGGTTCTCTCCCCTACCCTAAAACCAAAGCCCTCAACCAGCTTTTCTAATATGTTCATTGAGGCAACATCAACTTTCGTCGTCATAACTACCTTCATCGTTCATCCCTCTGTGCCCTGAAGGGGGGTAGGATAAAAAGGTTGCCCTCCAGGGCCCATGGCGTTACCTTGTCAAATGTAAAGACATGTCCCAGATAGACGTTATTACCATCGGCACTTTTATGGCACTAAAACTACAAAACTCCACTAAACGCCCAAAAATTTTAGAACGGCAGTCACACCTTCCGAAAAAATCGTGTTTTACGGCCCTGTAAAAGTTTACAACCATAAAGTATATAACCGTGCACGCGCACAGGATTTTACTGTAATGTCCTGTTTAGTTGTTCCAAGAATAAAAAGGAGATGGTAGTGTATGAAGTGGAAGGCAATTGGTTTGATGCTGGTGTTGGCTCTGGCAGTTGTGGCCGCGGGCTGTACCCAGCAGGGGGGCACCCAGAGCAGCACTCAGGCTACGGTAGAGATAACTATCTACACCGGTGGTACGAGCGGTGTTTACTTCCCCACAGGCTCCAAGTACGCCGAACTGCTCAACAAGAACGGTGTTAAGGCCAAGGCCGTGACGAGCGGTGCTAGCGTTTCAAACGCGAAAGCAATAGGAGACGGCACCGCCCAGGCGGCCATCCTCCAGAACGACGTTGCGTACTATGCGTACCACGGCCTTTACATGTTCGAGGGAAGCAAGATTTCAAACATACGCGGCGTTGCTGCCCTCTACCCCGAGACGGTCCAGTTTGTTGTGAGGGCCGATAGCGACATTAAGACCCTCCAAGACTTCGCAGGTAAGAAGGTCGCCATAGGCGCCGCCGGAAGTGGTACCGCGGTTGCTGCCGAGCAGGTTCTTAAGGCAGCTGGCGTCTGGGACAGCATTGAGAAGGTCAACCAGAAGTTCAGTGAGGCCGCCCAGAGCCTCAAGCTCGGACAGGTGGACGTTGCGGTTATAGTTTCGGGCGCACCGACCCCCGCCGTCAACCAGATAGCCGTCCAGACCCCCGTTAGAGTTATTCCGATACCGGACGACGTTCTCGCCAAGCTCAAGGATCAGGGTTACATATTCTACGTCAGGCAGGTTCTCCCGAAGGACACCTACAACGGCATGGAGGAGGACACCCCCACCATAGCCGTTAAGGCAATGCTCGCAGTCAGCGCCGACCTCCCGGATGACGTCGTTTACCAGATGACAAAGATACTCTTTGACCCGGCCAGCCTCGATGAGCTCCACCAGGTTCACGCCAAGACCAAGTACATCAGCCTTGACACGGCCCTCGACGGTATGAGCATTCCGCTCCACCCCGGAGCCATCAAATACTATGAGGAGAAGGGCATTAGCATCCCGGACGAGCTTAAGCCGTGAACCGGGTGAGGTCGTTGAGGAGACCTCTTCCCCTTCTTTTTGCATTTTTGTTGGTGTTACCCCTACTGATTCCAGTTCATGCCCTCGTTGTAAGCGATGGGCACTCATCTCGTGTGTACCGCCTGGGGGATGTGAGGGTGGAGATAGACTACATACACAGCGTCGAGAGGAGCGAGATAAGGGAGGTGCTTGAGGCAAACTCCAGCGGCCTCTACGCCAAGGAGATGTGGTGGAAGGACTTCGGGGCAGGACTGCCGGAGGACATCCAGTACATGGAGGACGGATTTTACGTTAAGAAGATAAACATCCCCCTGGGAAAGAGTTTGGACTTCTGGTTCATTCCCTTAAACAGGGCTGAAATAAAGGTTAATGGCGAGACGATCTTCGCCCCTAAAGAGGAGACTCTCATGAGGTTTAGGGTTAAAAGATGCCCACTTTTCGAAACACTCGTAGGGAGGTGCTGAAATGCCCGATATTGATAATGAACCGAAAGGATTGGAAGAGCTGGAGGAGCTGAAGGAGATCGAGGAGGAAAAAATTGAGGTCGTCCTGGAAAAGACGAGGACTCTCACACCGAAGCTGGAGACGCTGATAAAGATCGCAGCTATACTCATAGGCATATACGAAATACTGTTCATCTTCAACTTCAACTACACACTCTACGACATGTTCGCGAGGATGGGCCTCAAGATAGGCTTCCTGAAAACGACCCTCCAGACTAAGCAGGGAGAAGCCTTCGTCCTTGCCATGATCCTCCTGATAACGTACCTACTCTACCCGTTCCGCAAGAGGGAGGAGGAACTAAGGAAAGTGCCGTTCTACGACTACATACTGGCGGCCCTCGGAGTCATCTCGTCGCTCTACCTCTTCGCCGTCTACCAGCGCTACGCGGAGTTTGCGGAGGTCTACACGCTTGACGTTGTCTTTGGAGTGCTCGCTATAATCCTCGTCCTTGAGGCAACGCGCAGGGTCCTTGGCTGGGTTCTCCCGCTTGTCGTGACGATATTCCTCATCTACGGCATTCAGAACATAGGCTTCAACTGGGTCCGCTTTACGCAGCAGCTCTACTTCGACGAGGGAATCTTCGGAATCCCGTTCTTCGTCATGACGATATACGTCTTTGCCTTCGTGTTCTTCGGCGCCTTCCTGCTGAAGATCGGCATAAGCGACTACATAACGGAGTTCATGATAACGCTCTTCGGAAAGCGGCCCGGCGGCCCGGCAAAGTCAGCAGTGGTTTCAAGCGGTTTAATGGGAACCGTCAGCGGCTCGAGCGTCGCCAACGTCCTCACAACCGGAACGTTCACAATTCCCCTCATGAAGAAAGCTGGCTATCCACCGGAGATAGCGGGAGCGGTTGAGCCGGTAGCATCAACGGGTGGCCAGCTCATGCCGCCAATTATGGGCGCTGCTGCCTTCATCATGGCGGAGTTCCTCGGGGTGCCCTACAACAAGCTCATCATAGCGGCGGTGATTCCAGCCCTCGTGTACTACTCCGGCGTTTACCTCTTCATAGACCTCGAAACCAAGAGGCTCGGCCTCAAAGGAATGCCCTCCGAGCACTTCGCCCCGCTGAGCTACTTCGTGAGGAAGCTCTACATCCTACTTCCCATAGCCGTCATCACGGTGGCGCTCGTCTGGGGAATCCCGCCGCACATCTCGGCCATATCCTCCCTGGGAATAGCCATATGGGTGGCATGGATTGCAAAGGATGAGATAAAGGGACACGAGGGGCTATACGTTGGCGTGGTTCTCCTCACAACACTCCTGATGTTCACGGGGAAGTCAATAGCAGCCCCCGTCGCCGGCGCGATGGTGCTCCTCTCCCTGGCCCTCGCGGGGATGGCGTTCGTTACAGACATGGTCGAGTTCAACGAGAAGCTCTACATCAGCCTGCTCTTCATGCTCTTCGTGGCCCTCACGAAGTACCTCGGCATGTCGAAGGAGCAGATACTCCTCATGAGCGGTGTCATGGGCATAGTCTTCTCGCTCATCGTCGGCTACGTCTCCAAGAGCGAGGGCGGGAAGAAGATGTACGAGGCAACGTACCAGTCCATGATAGATGCTGGAAAGACGAGCACGAGCGTCATGCTGGCGGCGGCGAGCGCGGGCCTCATACAGGGCGTCCTCACAATGACGGGCCTCGTCACGAGCCTCGGCTATCGCCTAGTTGACCTCACCGCGGGAAACCTGTGGCTCCTCCTGCTCCTGACGATGGTCTTCAGCCTAATCCTTGGAATGGGCGTTCCAACGACGGCCAACTACATCATAACCTCCCTCGTTGCTGCGCCGGCAATTTACAACGCCGTTCTTGGATTACAGCCCTACAGCTCCCCCGTTCCGGGCTTTGGAACACCAATAGCGCTGCTGGCCGCTCACTTCTTCGTGTTCTACTTTGGAATCCTGGCGGACGTCACGCCACCCGTTGCGCTGGCCAGCTACGCCGGTTCGGCTTTAGCGGGCGGCGATTTCTGGAAGACGGCAATGAACGCGGTGAAGTACGCCCTCGCGGGATACATAGGCCCCTACATCTACTTCACCCACCCGGAAATGTTCATCATAACGGTTCAGGAGTGGAGCGCGAGGATAGCGTTGACAGTTATCTACGACTTCGGGGCAACGCTCCTCGTGATGTACATCCTGGCGATAAGCCTCACGGGATGGTTCGAGATACCCATAAGAAAGGAGTTCAGGGCAGTTCTGGCCATCATAGGACTCGCTTCAGCCACTTTGAACCCGATTCCGGTTGGGCTGGGGCTCGTCGCGGTGCTCGGCATAAAGTTCCTCGGAAGGAAGAAGGGTGAGGCCTGAGCCTCTGTCTTTAATTTATTGTAACTCCCATTTAGGAACTATGCCCAACCTCCCCTTAAAATACGCCTGCATCTTCTCTTTTTTAAGGCCTTGCAAATAATCACAATCCTCAAACCGCTTAAGTCATGTTTGTTTGATAAAGTCTCCTAAAAAGCTCTTTGAGTGCATACAATTCAAGTCCAATTGCGCTTATTCTCTCCTGGAGCACCGTTTGCTCGTCCTCCGGTGAGAGTTTCTCTGAAAGTTTAGTGTTTACGAGTATTTTCCTGTTCAGGTACTCCCTTCTCGCTTCCAACATCTCTAAGTACTCCTCTGCAAGCTGAATTACATCCGTGACGAACTCCCTGAGGGTTATCGTAACTCTAACGATTTCGTCTTCCTTGCGTTTTTTAATCCACTCCGGACAGTTTTCAGTGCCCCAACTTTTGAAAACAATCGTGACGTCATAATCGTCCGAAGACTGCGACTTTCTCAGGAGGAAGAGCGCCCTCGAATAGTAGAATCCGAGGTCTTCGACGTAGTGGGTGAGAACACCCTCTCCAATCTCTACCCCAAGGGTCATCATGACCTCATGCCAGTACATAGCCTCGTCCTTGTATTCGGGCCCCTTTGGTGCGAGGGCGCTGGAGATGATTGTGAGGTAATCTTCCTTCATTGGTCCATTCGTTACCTCGGCAATTTTTTTCAGAAAGTAGAGGGAAACGTCCACCAGTCCTGCAACAAGGCTGGGGAGGTGGCAATCGTCTCCCTTTATTTGGTAGTTTTCACACCAGCCGCCGAGGAGTTCGTTCCCAACTACCAGCGCCGTGGGCACGTAGTCATCCACGTTTAGATTGATCTTGAAAGGCACACCCTCACGGATAACCCTGAAAACCATCATATCACCCCTGGATTTTTATGTAGAAAAATAGAATAGCAAAAATTTCAAAGTCAGTATAGCATAACCTCGAACCCGAGCTCGCTCAACAGATCAGCCAGCTCCTCGCTGTCCGCGTAGATCAGCAGGTGGTGGTTCCCGATAGTGCCGTCTATGAAATCCCTCGCCTCCTCTATGCGGAGCTTCACCTGCGTCCTGCACCTGTGCTCGCTCTTTTCTATGCCAGCGACCTCAACGCCGGCCACCACTGCTTTCCTGCCCCTTATCTTTAGGAGGCTCGCCTTCCCCTTTGGAAGCTCAACCGCTACGCCCACACCCGTCCCACTCTCGAAGTGGGTTCTAAGGACGTAGCCCGAGATGAGCGGTGCCGTGCAGTGGGCTATGAGCACGTAGTTGTCCCCGTAGTCCGCTATGTTGGCCATGAACGCCGGCTTGTTGAAAAAGCGCCTCGCTATCATCATGCCGAGGAGCGCGTTTAGCTCGCCCTCACACGCGGCCGGGATTCCCTCCGCGTTGAACATTGCCAGGGCAAGGCATGGAGTGGTATTTATCTTCCCTATGAGGTCGAAGCAACCTATGGTGAAGCCGTCAAGGTGGTAATCCCCGATGATCCTCTTCAGGGCCACGTAGACCTTCCCGGCCTTGGTAAGCTCCTCCCTGTTGGGCTCCTTTATGGCCCTGGCCCTTGCCACCACTCCCTCCACGGCCTTCCACCCTTCAGCGTCCGTGACGGCCTCGTAGTACTCGTAGAACTTCTTGAGGCTTATGTGAACGTAGGGGAGCTCAAAGCGCTCGTTAATGAGCCATGGGGAGGTTCTCCCGATGAGCCCGAGCCTCATCTTGAGGAACTTCTCAAAGAGCTCGCCCATGTCCTCGTAGCCGAGGATAGCGGCCCTAAGCTCCTCAAAGGTGTTCACAAGGGTGGCCGGAAGGAGACGCTCCCTGAAGAACTCCCTAAGCTCTATTCCCGCCGCTATCGAGTTGTTGAATGGATCCCCGTAGATGATCACGGGCTTTCTGTAGACGGCGAACTCCTTGAGGCTGTTCTCCGTCCCGCCAGTGAGTGGATAGAGGAGCAGAACGTCAGCCTCGTTGAAGTCAACCTCCTCCTTGAGCTCCCTGAAGTCCGCTTTCTTTGAGACGAAGAGACCGCCCATTATCTCGAACTCCTCGGCGAGCTTCATGAGGAACTCAGAGGCCTTCTTTTCAAACGCCTTAGGGTCAGCAATCTCGCTGACTCCAAAAACAACGCCAACTTTCATTCAATCACCCAAGTGTTTTAAACTCCGGGGGCATAATAATGTTGTGGTGAAAATGAGGTTCGTCCTCGACACGAGCATCTTCGTCAACCCGGACGTGAGGGGGGGCTTTGGCGAGAACCCCACGGAGGCCATGCGCACTTTTCTGAGCTATGCGGAGAAGCTCTTCGGGAAGGTAGAGTTCTACGTGCCCGCGGGCGTTTACAGGGAGATAATGCACTTCGTTGACATAGAGGAGGTCGCCCCCGAGGTCGAGCTGTACATCATCAAAAAGTCCCCCAACGTGCACGACATAAGGATACCCGCCTTCGTGGTCTACGAGCTCATTGAAGACCTCAGAAGGAGGATAGACAAGGGGCTGAGGGTGGCGGAGAAGGCCGTCCGCGAGAGCGTCATAGAGGCCGACAACGTGGACAAGATAATCCAGAAACTGAGGAGGAACTACAGGAGGGCACTGCGCGAGGGCATAGTTGACAGCAAGGAGGACTTTGAGCTCATACTTCTAGCGAAGGAGCTCGACGCCATCATAGTCTCGGCGGACGTGGGCATACTCACGTGGGCCCAGAAGATGGGGATAAAGTGGGTCGATGCCGCCAAGTTCAAGGACGTCCTGGAGGAGCTGGCGGAGAAGCTCGGGGAGTAGGAGTGTTAGGGGCCCCTTCACGGGGCTTTGAGGGCCTCGAGCTCCCTAACCTTCTCGAAGTCGTTCCGCTTTATCAGCTCGGCCGCGTAGGCGTAGAGGCCGAGTTTCAGGAGGTTCTCCGGAGTGGGGTCTTTCCTTGAGAGCTCTTTAACGGCGGAGGAGAGCTTCTGGAGGGCCTTCTCCTTGGCATTCTCGGAGTAGTCGGCGAACTCGAGGGCTTGAAGGATGGAGAGGACTTCGAGGAGGGCGTCGGAGGGGAGATTTGGCGTGGATTTCTCGGCGATGTGCTTCTCTGGTTTGGGAACAAGCTCCTCTGGTCTAATCCCTCTCTTCTTTAGGAATTCGTACCAGCGGTCACCGTAAACCTCCTCTGGCTTTGAGAACCCCGGGAACAATTTATTTAGTTCGAGTATGATGTCCCCCACTTTTTCAAGAAAGTCCCCTCCAAGAGTTTTTTCAGCGTATTCTATTGCTTTAAAACCCTCCGTTCGGTGCACTTTTGCAGATTCCGCTACCATGTGGTACCTGTTCTCATCTATGCCTCTGAACATAACATGGAATCTTTTGCCATATTCCACTGCGAGCTCGAAAGCTCTTTTCAGCTTTTGGCGCTCCTCAGATGTTAACTTCCTGCCTATGATCCTTTCTATGCTTTCCGTGGCTCGGTTTGCAAACTCTTCTTTGTGGTTCCTATAAAAGTCCTCGTATTTTGGGTAGTAGACTAGAATGTGCTGGTGGTGATTTTCCAGCTTTGGGTCGTCTGGATCAAATGCTTTTACGAATTCTCTGTCGTTTTCCTTTCCGAAACTCTGTAGTATGTGTAGTGTCGTTTCGACGGGAGCATGTGTTCCGGTCACTCTCTTTATAATCTCTTTGCCAATTGCAACCAACGCATCGTACCCCGCTGCGTCGTGGTGCCCTTCTACAACGTTTGCGTAACGAATCTTTCCGACAAAGTGTATGTGTGTGGTGCCTACTCCTAATGCCTTTCCCAGGACGTTGTCAGCGAGTGGTGTCAGCCCAAGATGTTTCTCGTACAAGTATTCCTGCTCTATCTTTTTTTCTCTACCAAAAAGCCCCTTTTCGATGATGTATCCCTTTCTTTTACGGTGTGCAAGCAGCATTTCTCCACCCCCTTAAACTTTGGCCTCACAAAGAAATAAGCCTTTCGAAGTCTCGGCACCCTTACCAGGGAAATCCCGCACAGGGCAACCTTTTCCCGGTTCTCCCTCCATTACCCCTGCCGCGGAGTTAAGATTCCTGCCCAAGCCTTTCGTATTCCTCCACGAGCTTAAGGACGATCCCGTACAGCTCGTCCATTCTCTTCAGGCCGTCCTCAACCGCATTCAGGTCGAGCCTGTCGTATTTGTGGACTATCGCATTCCTGAGGCCGTTGTACTTCCTCAAGAGCGATGCCTCCTCACGGCTTAGAACCCCTTTCCTCTCCAGCCGTGCTATGTTGGTGTAATCATCCTCCACCGTTATTCCGAGGTCCTTTGTGAGCATTGCCACGATGTCCATCGCCACGTCAACGCACACCTGGAGGGAGTAGAGAAGTGCCCGCCGCGTAACCTCGTCCCTCATCTCGTGACCCTTTATGAACTCGTACTCCTCCTCGAACTTCTCAAGCTTTTCCAGGTACCTTTGCCTTCTCACGGGCACGCCTCCTCAGAAGGGCTTTCTCCCTAACGCTTTTGAACCGATTCTCCTTAATCCGGTGCTCCATATCCCTCCAGAGCTTTCTGAACCGGTAGAAGTACTCCGACAGCTCAAGCTCGTCCCCGTAGATTACCCTGTGGTTCTTGATAACTTCAATCTGAATGTAAAGGGGCAGTTCCTCAAAAACCTTGACGTCGTACTTCCCGCCAAGCTTTTCGAGAACCCTCTCGTAGGTTCCTGGCGTAGGCTTGACGAGGCACACATCAACGTCGCTCCTCCGTGTAGGTTCCCCTCTAACCCACGAGCCGTAGAGGAGGATCCCCATGCAGGAGTTCCTGAACTCCTCGAAGTCCCTGCGGAGCTGGGTAATGAGGAACATGAAACCACCAAAGTCTAGTAGAAGTGAGAGAATTTAGGGTTTTTGGTCTCTCAAGTCCCTCCGAACCAGGACAACTCCCAATCATGAGCTCAAAGGGAACCCTTTTTAACTTACAGGGGTGCAAGTTAATGCTGTTCTCACTTTTCATAACTGGATGTCAAACCCCCTAAGGAACTCTTCAGCGCCATCAAGGTCGCCCTCGCGGAGGTAGCCGATGACGACGGCGTATAGTCCAGCGAGGGTTAAGTTGTCCCTGTGGGTCATTACTTCGCCCCAAAGCTTCTCCTCAAGGTTCCTCAGGGCTTTCTCGTCGGCACCGGCAAGCTTGAGCCCGCTGATGATCCCGAGGAGCCTTGAGGCCTCCTTGGAGAGGTCTGGGGAAGTTTCTATAGGGGCTTTTGAGGGGCGGGGCTTTTGGGCCTTCTTCCCGCTGATCTCCGCCAAGAGCTGACGGAACTCCTCCAGCTCCGGCTCGATGTCGATGCCCGCTTGCTTGAGGATGTGGAGTGGGTTTTCAACACCTTTATTTAGCGCATCGGATGCTTTTTCAAGGTGTTCGGGGTCGTGGTTTTCCGGCCACAGCTTCTCGGCGATTCGTATGATCGTTGGAAGCCCTTGTAGTATCACCTTTTTTGTCTTCTCCTCATCTGTTATTATTCCATTCTCTTTTAGTTCTCTTGCGACAAGCATAGCGAACTCTTCCGGGTTTTTCTTAATGTCTGCAATATCTCTCTCAGTTTCTCCTCCGAAGTAGTACCTGTTAATGGCGTCTCCTATTGCGTGGCCGATCTCGGGCAGCGCCTTCCCACCATGGTGCGTTATCAAGAGTGAGAGAAAACCGTGGACGATGTTCAGACCTCTTGGCGGTTTTTTCTCGAACTGTAGGAGTAACCCTGCTTTGCTTTGGTATTTTTTCCCCTAATGGCGGATATATATATTATCCTCTGAATACTGTGGTTCTGCCTCGAGGATCTTCATGATTCGCCCCTCGTTCTTATCCGGGTCCGCCTCCTTAAGGAGTTTTATGAAACCCTTGTTGACCCTTGCGTGCATGTGAGTTATTGCTACTTGCACAGATTCTGGCAGATTCGGCTTTTTCTTCTCAGCGGTCTTTTTTTCTTTCTTCTTCCCACCAAATATGAACATCCCAGTCAGCGGCAAGAGCGACAAGACCACCACCCTCTAAAGTTGGGCTTTGGAAGAGATAAGCCTTTCCCCGCCGAGGAGCCACTTTGCGAGGGACACTAACTCAATCTTTCCCCTCATGCCGTAGAGAGAGACCTCCTCGGTTCCCTCTTCCTCAAGCGTTATTATTTTCAGGTTATCGCACTTGAGCCTTTTCGATGCATGTAGAAGGGCCAAAAACTCCCTCTTCCTTGTTTTTTCATCGTCGAGCCTGAGGCTGACCTGAATCAGCTCCCTAGCTCCCTTCTCCGAGACGACGAAATCCACCTCCCTCCCCTGCTCGTCCTTCCAGTGGGTAACCTCGGCATTCGGCGAATGCCTCCGCAGCAGCTCAAGGAAAACGACGTTCTCCATGTCCCTCGCCGGATCTTTTTCTCCAAAAACTGCCAGTCCAGTGTCTATGAGGTAGAGCTTTCTCGGAGCAACTATCCTGCCCTTAGGGGAGCGTTCATACCTTTTGACGAGGAAGATGGCGAAGGCCTCCTCAAGGTGGGCGAGGTAGTTGGCTATCGTTCTCTTCGTTACCTTCAGCCTGCCTTTAAAGAGCCTGTAGAGGGAATCAATGGAGACGTACTTTGAATAGCTCCGGAGGGAGAAGTAGAGGAGCTCATTCAGGAGGTAGACGTTTTTAACCCTGTGCCTCTCAAGGACGTCTTTTTTGATGAGGACGTCGAGGTAGTCCCTCAGTATAAGCTCTTTCACATCTTCAGGCGCCAAAGCTATCTCAGGATACGCTCCAAAACGGAGGTACTCATCGAGAAGCCCCATTATTTTTGGGTGATCCCTGTAGAAGTCCCTGCCCTCATAGCTGAGGCCCTTGAAGTGGAGGAACTCCCTGAAAGAGAGGGGGAAGAGGGTGTAGGTTAAGGACCGGCCCCTCAAATGGGTCGCCACCTCGCGGGAGAGGAGCTTTGAGGATGAACCCGTTACGTAGACGGTGTAACCTTCATCAAGCAGATAGCGGACGATTCTCTCCCAGTCGGGAACGGCCTGAACCTCGTCGAGCATGATAACCGGGCGTTTTATCTCGGGATAAAGCTCGTGGTAAGCATCGAGAACGTCTATGAAGTCCCTCGGCGTCATCGGGTGGAAGACCGGGTGCTCAAAGTCAACGTAGAGGTACTTTTCAGGGCTCTCACTTTCAATGAGGGAGAAGAGGTAGTAGGTTTTTCCCGCCCTTCTTGGGCCGATTATGACCGTTGCTTTTCCGGGCAGTGTTTTGACCTTCAGCTCCCTCGGGATTATCCTCCCAAACTCCCTCTCATGGAAGCTGAGGATGTACCTCTTGACGAGCGTTTTGTCGAGCATATGTGAAATTAAGGGTTCCAATATTTTAAGTTTTTGGTACCCTAACTTATTCCCACCCCTCAGGCCTTTCAGCTCTCCCCTGTTCCTCTCGGCACTTAGGAGTGCTGCCTTTCTTCTCTCCAGTGCGGGGACGTTCGCGAGGACTCTGGCGAGGCCGTCGTGTAGCTCATCGTAGTCCCCATCCTTCAGCGCCTCAAAGACGTAAGCCTCTGCGAGGAGGTAGCGGGAAGCCCTCACGTACGCGTACTCGAAGAGAAAGTCCTCAGCGCTCCCGTACCTTTCCATGAACCTTTTGGCCCTGAAGGGGAGGAGTAGGGTATCAACTAAATTCTCGGCCTTCTTCTACACTCAGATATGACTTCAGGTAGTTCTTCAGCTCTTTAGCCCGCTCCTCAGCTTCCTTCTCGGATAGGCTACCCTCCGTGAGCAGAACGGCGAAGTCCTCAACCCTCTTCCTCGGGGAGTCCCTCCTCCGGAGGCTGAACGCATCGATTAGAGGTCACTGCTATTTACTACTGCTCAATTCCATAAAACCCTTTTGAAGAGGTCTCCCTCAACTACTCAAAATCCCCCAAGTCCCAGACAAGCCAGCCCTCTTCTCTAAGTTTTTCCTTCTCCTCGACGTTTTTAGCTACTAATCCGTAATGCTTCTCCCAATCCTCCAGCCCTACGAGCTCGGCCTTCCTCTCCAAGTCCTTCAAGATTCCCCTCGCCTCCCTCTCGCTCAAATCCTTCCACTTGACCTCGACGAAGAGCGCCTTCCTCTCACGCTCGTTGAGAGCAACGAGGCCAATCTCCTCGCCCTTATGCCACCAGCGGCCGATTTTCGCGAACCTGAAGGGAAGCTTCCCTTCCCTGTTCAGCTCAAAAAGAAACTGCTTGGCTATCCCCTCAAAGGCAAAGCCGAGGTAGCGGTTGAAGCCCTCCTCGAAGTTTTTGAGGGGGGCATCGAGGAGGCCAGTCTCTATCTCGTCCTTGAACGGGTAAACAAAGGAGTAGTAGAACGCGAAGTAGTTGTCCCCTATAGAGTACCTCGCGTTTCTTCTCCGGCCCTTCTCCTTGCCCTTTAAGGTCACCGGCACTTCTTTCCTCACGATGCCGAGCTCGATGAGAACGCCCAAATAGCGGGGGAGTTTAGAACCGTCTATCCCCGTTGCGTTCCTTAACTCACCAAAAGACCTGTGGCCGTAACTCAGGGCCTCAAGGATTGTGTTGTAAGTGCTTAAGTCCCTGAGCTCGTAGCGGAGCAGAAGCTCTGCCTCCCCGTAAAGGAAGCCCCTCCCAAAGAACTCCCTCCGAATGTTCTCTTCCGGTGTGAGCGAAGGGCTAAAATGGAGGAGATACTCTGGGATGCCGTCAAGAACGGCGTACGTCTTAACGAGCTCTTCAACGGAGTAGCCGGGAAGAAACTCGCGAACATGGAAGAAGGACAGAGGTTTAACCTTCAGGGCCAGGCTCCTTCTCCCGTAGATGGGGCTTCCGTACTGGGTGAGTTCTTCCATCATTGAAACGCTCGACCCGCACAGGACTACTGGGTTTTCCCCCCTAAAGTCGAGGTACTCCTGGAGGAGGCCAAGGATTCTCGGGTAGTTTCTCGCAAGAACCTGGAACTCATCGAAGATTAAAACCACACCCGATGGAAGAACCTCAAAGAACTCGTCAAAGGAAGAGAGAGGCTGCCTTACAAACCTCTCGTTCCCAGTGATATTGAACAGTTTAAGGCTCAGGCTCTTCAGGGTCTCGCTCACTTCCTCCTCCTTGCAGAGATGGTAGATGTGCTGGATGTCCTTCACGGCCTCCACAATGAGACGGGTCTTTCCAACTCTCCTTCGTCCATAGATGATTATCAGGGCGTTCCTTTTGAAAGCCTCTCGAAGCCTGGAGAGCTCCTCCTTTCTATTGACGAACTTTTGCATAATCATGAGTATATACTCGCGATTATTTTATTTAAAGGTTTTGCATCACCGGCCAGTTTGGGGTTATAAAAGCGTGAGGAAAACATAAGAGCGAGAGAGCAGTCCAAACTCCTCAATCCACGAAGGCCTTGCCGTTCCAGAGTTCGAACATCTCGTGGGTTGCATCGGGGTAAACCCTCTTGAACGTTATCCTCCACATCCCATCGAGCGGTTCTATGTCATCTATGTGGATTTTGAGGCCGAGCCTCTCGAAGTGGGTCACCATTCTGTGGGCCGTCTCTATCCTCTTCACCCTCACGGTAAAGGTTTCCTCAACCTCCTCGCCCTCGGAAACGGCCCATATGCTCTCCACGAAGGGCTGGAGGAGGGCTTTTCCAAGAGCTTTAGCGTACTCCTCGAAGTCATCCCCTTTGATCCGGTTCTCCGCGAGATAGAAGGCCAGCCTCTTTATCCTCCCCATAAAATAGCCGTGGGGGAGGTCAAAGAAGATGTGGGAACCTATCTTGATGTCGTTTACGTTGGCGTAGGGGGTTACGTACTTGAGGATTCTCTTCATGTCGGGGCTCTTCATCACGATGCCCTCTCTCCTCTCCTCGCTTAGTCTCTCGATCAGCTCCTTCAGCTCGGTGATTTTGGAAGAGTCGTAGAGACCGAAGCGCTCCACCTGCGGAATCCCGTACTCTTCAGCAAGTTTATAGCGCTCCCCCACCGGAAGGCTCCTGCCGGTAAGCTTCTCCTGGATGTCGAAGAGGAAGAACTGGATGTCCTCTTTAACGTAGGGCGGCCCCTCGACTATGTAGGGGCTCTCGGGCCCGGCCATCTCGCCGGCGAGGACAAGGTTGGGATAATCCTTGAAGAAGTCGGGGTTTATGAAGTCCTCAATCCTCTCGGTGGTGAAAGGGCAGACAAAGCCTCCCCTCGTGAAAGCCAGAAGTCGGCCCCTTATGAGGGCAACGCGGACGTTGTAGCCGTCCACCTTCTCCTCGACGTAGAAGGGCTTTCTTCTAAACAGCCTTTTCACCCCGTTCTCAAGGTGGACTGTTCGCTTTATGTGGGGGAAGCCGAGAATTACCTCCCGCCGGTCAAAGACGACCGTCCCCCTCCTCAGCTTTCCCGCGGAGTCCCTGAAGCGGAGGAAGCGCAAACCCTCGAACTCATCCTCCACGAGGGCCCCCTTGGCCTCGAGGGCCTCCAGCCTCTCCTCCCTCACGCCGAGGTCGAGAAGAATACTCCTGAATCCCGGGCTTACCATCCCTCGCACCCGTGGTATATTCGCTCCCAGAGGTTATAACGATTTAGGAGGGTCCTCTCAAAGTCCCGTTAACCCTTCCCATCAGGGAGCGTGATGTAGTAGTAAGGCTGGGCCGGCATCGAGTAGGTTTTTCCATTCACTTTGTAAACTATGAGCGGCCTGATGACGTACAGGTCGTTTAGTTCGCCCGTGTTCGTGAGCCTCACCGTCAGGTTGGCCTCTCCTCCCGGGTGCACATCCCGTGGGTCGAAGCCCTCAACCCCGAGCCCCGGAACGTCAAAGGTCACGTTGACTATCTCCACCCGCTCATCGAAGGGGTTTGAGAGGGTGTATACCAGCCTCGGCATCGAGGGGGTCGAGCCCCTGGAGGCCTCAACGTAGGTGGGGACTCCGAGGGTTTGCTCTCCCGAGGGCTCCATGACATCAAACTCGACCCTGCCGAGGGGGGCCTTCTTTAGAGACTCCCCGCGCCTGACTTCAAGGTAGGCTTTATCCATAACGCAGCGGCCCGGTTCTTTGAGCCTCAGCGCAATGCTCATCACAAAACCATTGGGGGGATATCTGCCAACGGATACCCCCTCAGACTCGAGGCACGGCGGGAGGTTCCTCACTCCAACGGTGCCGTTAAAATTGGCATTGTTTGTGTTTAACAGGTAGACGTGGAGGGGGACCGTCTCGTTCACGTAGCCCGCGACGTAGCCCACGTAGCTGGAGACGAAGGACTCATCGGTGGGGACTTTCAAAGGTGGGTTAGACTTTTCGAGGGCATAGATGTAGATGGAGGCAATCAAAAAAAGCTCCGAGTATGATAACACCTGCTCCCTTCCTCTTCACGGGAACTTCTTCCTTTCGTATATATCGGGGTTTTCATAAACCAAATGGACACTACATCATATAAACTTTTCCTTTTGCCATGTGTAAAATCTCTTCTTTTTTTTCGAGTACAAAAAGGAGAACCGGACAATAAGCGCACTGATGAATACATCCAAATAAAAGGTTAAAGATAAACTCGCTAGGAACTATCACTGTTCGGTGTGAACGTTAGCGTCCCGTTGCAGTAGGTGGCGCTCCCATCGTACAACCCAAAGGTTGCACAGCCATTTTTGTCTATCCTGCCCCCTCCGGGTATGATGTAACAGAGACACGTTGGGTCCTTCATGCGGAAGAGCCTCTGGAAGATTACCTCCTTTCCGTCCAGAATCATAACATATCCAAAGTAAGGCGAGCCGTCGAGCTGGGGTCTTTCAAATCCCATCAGCACATAACTGCCGTTGGAGACGAGGAACGCGTTTCTAACCGGAACGACGCCACTCCCGAGGTCGAACTTTTTGACGGTTCCATTTTCCCCCAGGATGTAGAAGTAATCATCAGATACGTATCTCCTTACGTCCCGGACGTTCTGAGGGGAGGTTTGATACACGAGGGCGTAGAGATACTCGCTTGTATTGGCTATCAAAACCTTGGGAACGGCTGTCCCGTTGTACCTGTAGTATTTTCCTTTGTCATATGCCCACAGGTAACCGGGGAACTCCATTTTCCAGAGGGCACCTCTTTCATAATTGCAGGCCTCCAAAAGGACAACCGGAACGCTGGCTGTTACGTTTTCAACGGTTACGTTGGTCTTGCCGTAGATGTCAACGCTGAAGTTCACGAGGGGAACGTTCCTCACCTCGCTCACGTTTTGGAGGGCCACTACACCCCAACTGAGGGCGAAAGTCCTGTTTTCGGAATCCATTCTAAAGGGACACAGCTCAAAACCGTTGTTTTGATGTGAAGGAGCAGTGGCATTTTCATTTCCATCCGGCTGATAGCTCTGATGGGCATGGGCAAGAACTATTCCCACTACGAGAATAAAGACAAAGGTAAAGAGGAGACGCGAATGTCTCACCGCAACCACCATAGCATTATACACGTCACACCATATAAACGTTTCCTCTTGCGGTTCAGGAAATCTCTCACTTTTGTGAGTACGAATTCATCGAGGGTCATTCTCCCAATGAGGTGAGGGGCCAGAATTGGGAGGAGCAGTCGGATTAATATGCTCATCAAAAAAGAAAGGGTCACCCCTTCAAAAACGCCTCAACCAGGTTCCTCGTCTCGTTGAAGGCCTCGAGGGGAACTCCCTTCGGCAGGCCGCCGATTTCGCCCTTGACGTCCTTGAGGACACCCTCTCCAGCGCCGAGGAACATGCCCTCACTCACGATCCCCCGGAAGTTAGCCGGCGGAAGTAATGCCACGGCAACGCGGTTGCCCTCCTTGACCGTTAGGTCATTTGTGACGACGGTTATCGCCCTGTCGCCGATGTTGACGTTCGTAACGAGAAGCCTGTCCGCGTTCGGGTGCTTTCCGACGCTCATGACCTCCCCGACCTTGATGTCCACCGCTATGACCGGGTCGTTTATCTTCCCGAGGGCGAGCCTTTTCTCCAGCCCAAGTATCGTGTTGAGGAAGAAGCGGACCTTCGCAACGGCCTCCTCGACCTTCTCGCGCTCGCCCCTATCCGCTAAACTAAGGAACTTGTGGTGCCAGTCCTCGCCGCCTAAGGCCTCTATTATGCCCTTCGCCTTCTCCTTCAAGGCTCCCATCTGGGGGGTTTTGACGAGCTCCGCCGGATCGAGGTAGGAGTAGCGCATGGCCTGAACTTCCGGTATCATCTCCTTGGCGAGCTGGATTGCTTTCTTCTTGTCCCACTTACCCTTGAACTTGGCCCCCTCAATGCTCTTGAGGAAGTACTCGACGGCTTTCTCGGCCACCATAAGCCTGTAATCCTTACTCGTGTCCCACATCTCCTTCAAGCCTCCTTAGGGTCTCTTCCCTCAACCTATCGTTTGAAATGCCCAGTGCTATGTTTAAAGCCTTACCCCTCTCCCCGCGCCTCGCCAGGGCGAGCGCGATATCCTTGAGGAGGAGGGAAGCCTCGTCCCTATCCTCCATCGCCCCCGCCAGCACGAGGGCTTCATCCAAGAGGCCGATTTTTATGAACTTCTTGGCGCTGCTCATGAGCTCGGTGTCGGCCGGTTTTATCTTCTCCCGCAGGATGGCATCGAAGGCATCGGAGATGAGGCTCATCGCAAGGTCTTTCCTGTCGTGTATGACGAGCCAGTATGCTATCTCGAGGAGCGCCGCTATCCTCTCCTCATCCGTGAGGTACTTCACCAGCGCTATTGCCCGCTCCATGTCCCCCGTTTCAAGGGCCTTAACCACCGCGAGCGTCCTCTCCTCCGTGGCTTCGTTAACGATTCTTATCTTGGCGTCCATCTCGGCCGCACGCAGGGGCAGCGAGAGGGAGTTGTATATCTCCTTCGCGAGCCAGTAGAACTCCGTCGCGGAACTCTCGGAGAGGTAATCGCCCGTCTCGACGAGCAAGTCCGCGAGCTCCTTGAGCTTTTGAATGCCCATGGAGTAGGGTAGCTTTAAACTCCTTAACGTCTCCAGCGCAATGTTGAAGTAATAGATTGCATCCTCCGCAAGCCCCATTCTCGCCATGTAACTGGCCACGCGCGCAAGGGCCTCGCTCCTCCAGAGCGGGTCGTCTATATCCTTGGCCTCCTTGATGGCGCCCCTCATGTACCTCTCCGACTCATCGGCACCCGCTACCCAGAGGGAGTGCGCGAGGCACGCCATACCCTCCGCCCTCTCGGGCCCCTCGAAGTCACCCAGAAGAGAGTGTATCTCGTCCATTATCGCCGGGTACTCCGTGAAGGCCGGACCCAGCTCTTCTATAATGTAGCAAAGCATATTGAACCTTTCCTTTTTGTCCTCGAGGGAGAGCACCAGCTCTATTGCCCCCTCGACCTTCCCCTCGCGGATGAGGGCCCTGATATTGTCGAGCATCATCTCCCCTTCACCCTCTTGTCCCACTCCTCGAGCATCGTGTCGAGGGCGAGCAGGTTGGTGAGCTTCAGCCTCACGCGTGAGTTCTCGTAGTCGATCCCGCCCTTGAAGTCGTTGAGAAGCTCAAAAACCTTGAGTGCCTCCTTCTCCGGGAGGGAACGCCCGTAGAATTCCTCACCGCAGTGCGGACATTTGAACACGAAGTCTTCAAAAACGGACATGAAGCGCTCCCTGCTCGTCAGCAGCTCCCTGAAGTCCTCCCTCGAAAGCATCTGCTCGATTAGCTCCTCCCATTTAAGCGCCTCACCACAGATAGGACACCTCGCCATCTTATCACCCCTTGAGAAGAGTTCTGCATCAGGACAATATAAGGTTTGGCCTCGGGGCCCCTACTCCACTCCCCTGAGGAACCTCTCAAGTTCCCCCACAAGAAGCTCCATAGCCTTATCGAGGTTCTCCCTGCCGTTTGCACCGGCGGCACCGGCGTGCCCCCCTCCCGAGCCGTCTATGATGGGCCCAACCTTCTCCATGAGCTTTCCGAGGTGGAGGCCCTTCTTGACGAGCTGATCCTTGGCCCGGGCCGAAATCCTTACCCCTTTCTTCTCACTCCCCACCACGGCAACGTCCGCCCCGAGCTGGAGGAACACCTTGCACGCCAGGGACTCGTAGGCAGAGACCCTGGAGTATGCAATTATGAACCGCCCCACCTTCTTCAGCTCCATGCGCTGGCAGGCCTTGAGAATGGCCATCCTCTTCGACTGGTCAACGTTCTCATCGCTGACTGGAGCAACGAGGGCCTGTATCTCCCCTATAGAGATTTCAAAACGGCGCAGTATTTTCGAAAGAATCTCAAAGGTATCGGCGTTGGCGAAGCGGAAGCTGGCTGTATCGGTTACTATCCCCGCGAGAATGGCCCTCGCGGCGGTCTCATCATAGAAACCAGCGTACTCAAGAAATTCCCACACTATCTCCGCCGTTGAGCTCCGGGATGGGTCAACGAGCCGTATATCGGCCCTTATCGGTCTCTCCTTCTCGGCGTGGTGGTCAATGAGGATGACTGGCCTATCGGGGGGAATCTCCACGGGCTCGAGCTGTTCCATGGAGGATGTATCGAAGATTACCACCACGTCCTCCTCAACGGCGGGGTTTACTTCAGCGCTTTTGAACTCGAGGAGCCTTTTCGCGTAGGAGGAGACGCTCTGGGCCACCCCTATGCGGTTCTCTATTCCGAGAGAATCCAAATAGCGCGAGAACGCTATGGCGGAGCCGAGGGAGTCAGGATCAGCGTTGTGGTGGCAGAGCAGGAGGAAGGACTTCTCCCTTGAGGCCTCAATGAAGCGTTTGAGCCTGAGTTTTCCCCTCATTTCAGCTCCTCCAGGGCTTTTTCCACTCTTTCCACGAACCTCCTGGCCTCTTTGACTATCTCCTCAGCTTCTTCAGGGGTGGGTCTGAACGTTGAGTCATAGTCTGCCCGCTCTCTCAGGCTCTCGGCTAGGGCGAGGGCTTTGGCGTAGTATGCCTCGACCACCCCCTTCTTTACGAATTCGAGACCAAATTTTGCTATAACCCCTCGATGACTTTTTGCAACAATTCCTTTAGACCTGAGGAGCGCGCTGGCGGCATAAAACATAGCGTAATATGCCCTGCTCATTGAGTCACGGTAAAGACCGTTTTCAAGAAGCAGTTCCGCCGAACTGAGGGATTCGTGGGCATGCTCCAGGAGGAGGAACACTTCTTCACTGACCAAGTGAGACTCCCTCCCTGCGGATGTTGGTATAGAACGCGGTGTTTATGTCCTTCATAAGCTCGAACTCCTCAACGCTCACGACTTTGGCAGAGATATAGGCACCCTGTTTCAGGAGATACTCCACCACCAGGTCGGAGACCCTCTTTTGAATCTCCCAGGGATCAGTGTCAACGACGATGAGAATGTCTATATCACTGTCGCCTCTATAATCCCCCCGGGCCACAGAACCGAAGAGTATGATATCCCTAACCACATCTCCAAGGGAGTTCCTAACGTCCTCTGCAAACTTCTCCGCCATTGTACGATAGTCCATGCCTCCCACCGTCGTAATTTATCTTTGTTTTGTGATTTAATCTTTTCCAGCGATCTCCCTGAGTCTCTTCTCGACGGCCGCGTAAGCCTCCTCGAGGGCCTCGTCAACGAGCCTCTCTACATCCACCCTCACGAAGACCGGAACCTCAACGTAGGCCTCAACCTCGAGGTCAAGGGTCTCATTGCGGTTTATCCTCGCGGTCACCTCAATGTCCTTAACGTCGCTCCTGTGGAGGACGGAGAACACTTTTTTCAAAACGACCCCCTGGGCAAGCTCTCCAATCTCGATAAGCTGCTCCTCCGACAGCTCCGGAAGGCCCATGTGAATAACACGTTTCATGGTCTCACCCGAAAGAAAAAGAGAACGTTCAGCCGGCGACTCCCCTAAGGACGCCCTGTATCTTCTGGGTGAGCTCTTTGAGGGTCTCGTTGAGCTTCTGCTCCTGCCTCTCGAGGGCCCTGAGGCGAACTTCGAGGGTCTCTATCTTTTCCTTGAGTTCCTCCACCGCCTTCGCCTTCTCCGTTCTCACGATGAGGGTTCCAACGGTCTTGTAGACCGGGGTCTCCTCCTCGACCTTCTCGATCTCCTCAAGGGCATTCTTAGCGTCGTTTAAATCGAGCTGAACCTTCTGCTTCTGCTGAACAACGAGCTGAAGCTGCTGCTGGTAGCTCTCAAGCTGCCCCAACATCTGCTGAACCTGAGGGGGAATGTTCTGCATGGCCAACACCTCCGTAATCGCAATACCGGGTTAGAATAGGGCGGAGAGTTTAAGAAAGTTGTGGACGAGAAAAGCTAAATCTCGAAGGAGTCCATAGCCACCTTTATCCACCTCAGGTAGGAGTTGAGTGTTCCCCTGAGGGCGGAGTTGTCGGCGGCGGTGAACTCGATGACGACCTTCCTCCCCTCCTGCCTGAACTCTATTCTGCTCCTCCTGTAGGGCACGCTCTCGTGCTCCAGTTTTACGCTTTCGTAAACCACCCTCGCCACTTCCTCGTTTGGAAACTCAATCTCTATGATGCCCCTGATGGGTTCACTCATCTTCCCCACCCCCAATGTGACTCAGTACCAACCCCACGCTGGCTGAGACGAATATGCCAAGTATGCTCGCGAGCGAAGCAAGCGCGTACATGTGCTCGCTTAGAACTCCATAGGAGTAACCCAACTCACCGACGAGCAGGCCGAGCACTCCAAAGCTCGCTATCCCTGCACCCCTGGTTAAGGAGACCTTCAGGTCCTTTTCCCATACGAGCACGGTTGTGAGGAGAATCCTGACGATGTATATAACCACAAAGAAGTAAACAACATCTAGGGAGAACTCCGTCTCAAAGTTTATGCCCCTCCAGGCGAAGAATATGGGGGCAAATATGCCGTAGGTAACGCCGGATATTATCGTGTGCACCCTCTCGAACTGCTTAGTTCCCATGAGGTCGCTGTGGAGCATCAAACCAACGAGGAACGCCCCAATACTGAAGTGGAGGCCGAGCTCTTCACTGATGAGGGCCAAAGAAGTTGCCAGAATCATCACCATGCCGAATACCGCTTCATCGCTCTTCAGCCTGCGGAGCTTCGTTGTTATCAAAACCCTGTGCTTTATCCCGATGGCGTAGTTTATCCCGAGGACTACGGTAAGGAAGAGGGCATCCTTCAGGAGCTCCAGGCCCAGCTCCACATAGCTCAGGTGGTGGAGCTCGAAGTTTATGAGGAGGTAGAGGATGACGAGGGCCCCCACCTCGCTTATCACCGCATAGGAGAGGGCAACGTGGAGGAAATCCCGGCCGAAGAACCTCGTGAGGCGGAGCACTATGGGAGCCGAGGCCACGGCAAGTATTGACGCCACTATGAAGTTGTCAGTCTCCACACGATAGTCCGTGAAGGGGAGCGTGAGGAAGAACATCGCGAGTAGGGTGATGGTGTAGATAGGAAAGCTCTTCCTCCCTCCTATACGCACCTCCTCAGGAGTGAGCTCAAGGCCCGCGTACATCATGAGGAAGAACACCCCAAGCTCGGCCAGGAGGCTCAAATCTTCACGGGGCAGGTCGTTGAGGACAACTCCAAGCACGAGGCCCGCCGAGATTTCCCCAAGGAATCCGGGATAACCCAAGCGCTCGGAAACCTCGGCCAGGAGGCGCGCAACGGCGATTATAATGAAGACGTAACCGATAACGTCAAAAGCCAAGCGGCATCCCCACATATTGTAGTGCCCAGGGTTTAAATGCTTTGAGATGGCAAGCTATTTTAGGATGGGCAGGGAGTGGAGGATATGAGGCACTACGAGCTCATAAAGGTTAAGGAAGATGGAAAGGTGGAGATCCCGCTCGAGTTCGCCTACGAGCTCGGGCTCGTCAAAGGAGCCTACTTCCTGGTAGAGGTTGACACCGACCTCAAGGAGGCCCACATGGAGAGGATAGCCCTCCCGGGGAAGAGACTGGTCGAGGTTGAACTCGTTGTGGAGGACAGGCCCGGGGTTCTGGCCAAGGTCAGTGGGCTCTTTGGAAAGCACGGGATAAACATCCTCTTCAACGAGAGCGAGGAGCTGGGCGAGCTGGGTCTCGCTGCCATAGTGGCCATCGTGGACGTCAGCGGAAGCAGGGTTTCACTTGAGGAGCTTGAAAAGGCCCTTAAGGGGCTGGAGGAGGTCAGGGAGCTAACCCTGAGAGAGGTGGAGTAGGAGGAGCAGAAATAGGGCGAAGAGGGCCGCGCCAGTGTTCACCTCCTCCGGTACTATTTCCTCTTTTTGAAGCTTTAACCTAAACACACCGCTTGTTTTGAGGAGCAGAAAGAGCAAGACCCCTCCGGCGAGGAGGTAAGCATCCATAACCTTTGGAGAGCCTCCGAGCGAGACTCCAGCGAGGAGTGCCGCGAGCGCCATCATGGAGGACGGAAGGGCCAGCGCGCCGCTCCTCTCTCCTCCACCCCTCATGAGATGGTAGTTGAGCTTTGTGAAGGAAGCGAGCGTCCCCAGACCGGCGAGGTAGAACAGTTCCCTACCATGGGGAAGCGCCTTCAGGAGGGCTGCCTTCGCCGGAGAGCCGACGAAGGGCCATATCCCCCCTATCGCGAGGCTCAGCATCAGGACCGAGGTCATCAGGAGGGGGTCGCCCCTGTAGGAGAGCTTCTCAAGTTCTCTCGTCCTGGCTTTGTCCACCATAGCCCCGGCGGATAGGAAGAGGCCGCCCTTGAAGAGCATGTGGGCGAAGGCGTAATAGACAACCCCCTGCGGGTTGAGCGTGGCTATCCCGAGGAGGACGTAGCCCATCTGGGAAACCGTCGAATAAGCTAAAAAGCGCTTTATGTCTCTCTCCAGCAGCATCATCACAACCCCAAAAAACATCGAGGAGAACGCTAAAACGAGAAAGGTCGTTTTGAGGTTTTCCGGAAGCGGCAGGTAGAGCGAGAGGAGGAGCATCCCGTAGGCTGGGGCCTTGACAACAGCACCAGAAAGGAGCGCCGAGACCGGGGAGGGGGCGTTGGCGTGTGCATCGGGAAGCCACGTGTGGAGGGGGAAGATACCGGCCTTGAGGAGGAGAGAGGTGAAGGCCACTGCGACGGCAGCCCTTATTTCCGCTGCGGGCGAAGCCTGGGAAATCAGCTCAAGGTTCAAATAGCCCGTCTTAAGGTAGATGACGCCTATCGAAAATACGAAGAAGTAGGAAGCGAGGAGGGAGAGCATGAGGTACTTGTATGCCGCCCTGGTTGCCCTTCTCTCTCCGGAGAAGCCCACCAATGCGAAGGAAGACACCGAGGCTATCTCCATGAAGATGTATAAGTTGAAGAGGTCCCTGCTTATAAACGCTCCAAGGAGGCCCGCATGGACCAGGAGTAGCAGGACGAGGGCCTTTACTTCCTTTTTGAAGTAGTTAATGGAGTACAGGGAAACGGCGGAGAAGAGGATAAGCTCGCCGAGCACGAGGAGGGAGTTGTAAGCGTCGAGAGCTACTTCTATGCCGCCAATCTTCGGCCAGCCGCCCACAACCTCGCTCCCACTCCCAGTGAGTAGGTAGGCCAGCCACGGGAGCAGTGAGCCGGCCAGAAAAGGGTACTTAGCGTACTTTTTCATTCTAACGGGGATTGTTAGGGCAGTGAGGAAGGCAAAGAGCAATGGGATTGCAACAAGAACGGCTATCAAGTCCACTCCCCTCCATTGCGCAGTATCATCGCCAGGGCCAGCGCGGTTATGGCAACATCCACAACGAGCGTTGTCAGCATGAGCGTCGCCGGGAGGGGGTCAACCGGGTTGGAGGGCATTATGGGGAAGCTCCCTCCCTCCACGTAGCCTGCCCCTATGAAGAACAGTATCAGGCCGAGGGAGATTACGTTGATTGAGAGCACCTGCTTTATCGGGTTCTCCTTCGATATCAGGCCGTAGAGGCCGATGAGCATCACGATTATTCCAGCTGTTTCGGCGTTAATCACGGTCAACCCACCTCGAAAGGATGTAGAATACAAGGACGAAGGAAGTTCCCACCTTGAGGGCGACTCCTATGTTGAAGGTCATTACGGTCCCCCCGGGAACGTAGGGGCGGAGGAAGTTGAGGAAGAAGGCCCCGAAGGCAAGGCCCATCAGCGCGGTTCCCACAATGAATAGGGCCGCGGAGGACTCCACGAGCTGGACGGTCCTTAGTGGGAAGTGTTTTCTAGTCCTCCTGTAGCCGTAGGCGGTCATGAGCAGGATAACGCTCACGGCGAAGATTACCCCCGCCTGGAAGCCGCCGCCGGGGCTCTCGTAGCCGTATATGGTGAGGTAAGCTCCATAGGCGACCAGGAACGGGGCAACGAGCTTGGTCGTCGTCCTCACCACCAGGCTCATCTTCATCTCTTTCTCCCCCCGAGGAGCAGGTAAAAGCCCGTAACGGCTGCAAAGAGGAGCGTTGCCTCGCCAAGACTGTCGTAGGCCCTCCAGTCTGCTAATATGGCCGTCACAAGGTTGGGTATCCCAACCTCACGCCAATGGCTTATGTAGTAGGCGTAGCTCCCCCCGGAAACTTTAGTGTAGTCAAGCCCGAGGAGCTCCAGCAGGAGAGCCGAACTGATGAGCGCTCCGATGAGGCGCTTCACTCCCCCACCTCCTTTATGGTGTAGAGGAACAAGCCAGTGACTATCGCCCCAACCACGACGGCTGAAAGGGCAACGTCTGGAGCCCTTAGCTGGATCAGGACGATGACGAATGCTAGGCCGAGGAGACCGTAGCGCAGCACCGCGGAGGTGAGCTTTTTAGCTTCGATCACCGAGACCGAGAGGAGTACTATCGCCACGAGGAGGACTTCATGGATTGTCCCAGGCATACATGTCCACCACCGCTTTCGGCTTTATCCCACTCTTATAGGCGGCCCTCGCTATCGCGTGGCTGACCATCGGGTTTATCATGGCTATCATGAACGCTATAACAAGAAACTTCAGCTTCCCTGTAAGGGAGAAGTGCGATGCTAGGGCCAGGGCCAGGAGTATGCTTATTGCCCCTCCCGTGTCGCACTTCGCTGTTGCGTGGAGTCTCGTGTAAACGTCGGGGAAGCGGAGCAAACCGAGGGCCCCGAATAACATTATGAAGAGGCCGAAGAGGAGGAAGAGGAGAGCTATCACGCCCTCACCTCCATGTACTTCGCTATGATGAGCCCGCCTACGGCGTTGACCATGAGGAGCACTACGCTCACGTCGAGGAGGTAGGGAGCATCGTAGAGGAGTGAGAGCATCGCTATTATCACCACAGCCTTCGTCGTTGCCGTGTTCAGCGCGACTGCCCTGTCTGCGAGCGTTGGCCCGAAAATAACACGGTAGCTAACCAGTGTCGCAGTAAACACGAGGAAAGCCACTGCGTAGGGCAGAATCACCAGAAGATTTTCCTCAGCCATTCCTCAAGCTCCCCCTTTATCTTCATTCCAGCCTTCTCCTGGTCGAGGGTTTCGACCTCAATCCAGTGCACGTAGAGGTAGGCCTCACCGAGCTTCTTGTTCACGTCCAGTGTGAGAGTACCGGGCGTTAGTGTTATGGAGTTCGCGAGAACGGTTAGGCCCGTGTTGGAGTGAAGGTCAGCCTTCACCTTAACTATCCCGGGATTTATGTCCATGAAGATGACGTTCTTGACGACCTTAAGGTTGCTCTCAAGCAGGCGAAAAGCCATGATGAAAAGGTACTGCGGAACCAGGAAGAGGAATATGTAGGCCGCCTTCGAGAGGAGGTGCCCCGTCTGCCTTATGTCGTCCGTCAGAAAGTCCCTCGTTACCATGGCAACCATGAGGGTCACAAGAGCCCCTGTGATAATGTGGGAAGGTGAGAACTTGCCGCTTACGACGAGCCAGAAGGCGAAGAGTGCAAGCCAAGTTATTCCCACCCTCTCCCACGCGGGAAGCTTCCTAGCCTCGTAGCTCTCGTAGAGAACCCTTCTTTGAACCTCCTCGAGGCGGCTCTTGAGGTAGAAGTGGATGCGGCTCATACACAGAGTTCTACTCCAAACTTAAAAAGTCTTTTGAGGCCTGTTCTCCCCTCTTCAGGCCGAGGGCCTCCTTGTAGTCCCACCTTCTACCGTCCTCCATTATCCATATCTTAACGCTTATGAGCGGACCAACCGCCCTCTCCCTCTCCACATCCATGCGGTGGAAGTTAATCGCTATTCCCCTTGGATGCCGCTCGACGACGCCTATAACGTCCGTGTTGTACTTGTCCGCTATGGTGGTGAGGCTGTAGTTCCTCCTCGGGACGAAGGTTCCACCTGTCAGTTCCGCAAAGACCTGGGCGAAGGAGAGGTGGTCAATTCCAGTTCTCTTGGCCACCGTGACGACGAGGGGCATGTCCTCCTTTATGGGCCTCAAATCCCTGAACCCTATCTCGCGCTGGAGCTTTATGCCGTGGAGGTAGAGGTAGCCGAGGTAGCCCCAGTCCTCGGGGTCAACCTTGATGAAGGTCATCTTGAGGGGGTTGCCCTTCCAGACGTTGATTATCAAAAGCCTCTCATAGCCCCTGTCGTAGGCCTCCATGAGAAGATCCTGGAGCGTCTTCTTTCCCCGGGTGAGGTAGAGGGAGTTGGGGAAAACCCTCTCCAAGTCGTGTCCGAAGCTCCTCGTCCTTCTTGTGGGTCTGTGGGAGGTGGTTATCAGCATCATGGCTCGCACCCGGGGTAAAAAAGAAACTCAAATCGCCTTTACGCGCCTTGCCACCTTTGGCCTGGGCTTGTAGAGAATCTTGCTCCCGCAGTAGGGGCAGCGGACTTCCCTAACGGTCTCCAGATCAAGCGTAAACTCCTTACCGCACTTCAAACACCTGTACGTGGCCTCGACCATGGCTTTCACCAAAAAGAGTTTTTGGGGGCTCAGCCCCTAGCCTTGGTAACCCTCTGGGCGACCTTTCCAACGGGGGTGCTCGGGAGGTACGCACCACCGGCGAAGGTCGCACCGCACTTCTGGCACTGCCAGATGCCAGTGCTTATCCTCTTGACGGCTTTCCTGCCGCATACGGGGCAGATGTGCTTCTGCCTCATCCTGGCCTCGACGGCCGCAACCCTTCTCCTAATCTTGAGACCGTAGCGGGGGCCAAACCTTCCGGCCGACCCGACCTTACCAACCTTCCTGCTCTTCTTCTTAGCTTTAGCCATATGAGCATCACCCCTAATGATGATTGTGCTGAAGGCCATATGATATGGCCATTTAAAAGGCTTTTCCTTAAAATTTTAGGGAGCTATCTCCGCCAACCTTAGCTCTAATCAGCCACTTATAAGTCTTTTGCTTGAGAAAAGCCAAAAGAGGACGGAGAGGAGTTGCCTCACTCCCCCTTAACCGCCTGAAGCACTGCCTCCCTGAGCTCCGCCGCCTTCCTGAGGGCGATGTCAACGGCCGCACCAATCTCCTCAAGCTTGAAGCTTCCGGCTTCGCTCTTCTGGACGGCGGATATGTAGCCGTTCTCGTCCGTTGTAATGGTCAGCCTCGAGTCCATGACGTTCTCCTCGTCGAGGTTCGGGTCAACGAGAAGGACATCCCTTATCTTGGCGAAGGTAACCGGGATGGGGACCTTCGTTACGGGAAGGGGCTCGTACTCGTCGAGGGTCTCAAGCTCTCCAGTTTCTTCGTTGTAAACGACCTTCGGCAGTTTTGTGCTCATGAGGGCCGCTATTATCGCTATCCCCGTGGCGTCGAAGAGGTTTCCGTCGTGGTCTAAGACATGGACGTCTATGAATATAACCCTGACGAGCTTTCCGGGAACTATGACGAGCTTTTCGAGGTCAACCGCCTCGCTTTCTCTTATGCCCCTGTCAACCACACGCGCGAGCTCTATGGCCCTCTCATCCGGCGGGCCGGGCTCGAAGGTCGGTGAAGCGAGGGGAACGAGCTCGACGTTGGTGGTCATGACACCCCTGTTGGGCAGGTCGGGGAACGGCTCCCCCACGTCGGCCTTTATTCCCACGAGAACCTGCGTGTCTCCGAGTCTCACCCACGCGGAACCCTCCGCCTTCTCGATAACGTTGACTTTAACTTCGAGGGGCCTGTACTCGTCAAAGGCCCTGCCGTCAGCCCTCTTGCCCTCCTTAAGGAGCTCGAGGATGTAATCCTTCATAATCGTGGCTACAACGTTCATCTTTCATTCCTCCTTGAGCACGTTGAGGTATTTTTCCTTCAGGGCCTCGCGCTGCTTCTGGTATATCGCCTTGGCGCCCTTGATAGCTAACCTGACTGCCTCCATGAACTCCTCCTTGGTGAGGTAGCCGTCCATCTGGAGGAGCGTTATGTTGTTCTTTATGGGCATTATGGCAACCGGCACGTCAGCTCTTCCGTAGTTGTCCTCCTCCTTGTTGAGGTCGAGCACTATCGTGTCCTCTATCTTTCCGGCGGCGCAGGCCGAGACGAGGTCCTTCATGGGTATTCCCGCGTCGGCGAGGGCGAGTGAAGCGGCCACTATTCCCGCGACCCTCGTTCCAGCATCCGCCTGCAGAACCTCGATGAACACGTCAACCGCTGTCCTCGGGAAGAGCTCGAGTATTACCGCAGGCTCAAGGGCGCCCTTGATGACTTTGCTTATCTCCACACTCCTCCTGTCCGGTCCGGGCTTCTTCCTATCCTCAACGCTGAAGGGGGCCATGTTGTAGCGAACCCTCAGGATCCCCCTGTCCGGCCTCTGGAGGTGCTTGGGATGGATCTCCCTCGGGCCGTAAACGGCGGCCAAAATCTTGTTCTTGCCCCATTCTATATAGGCCGAACCGTCGGCGTTCTTAAGGACGCCCACCTCCATTGTGATGGGCCTGAGTTCGTACTTCTTTCTTCCGTCTATCCTCTTTCCGTTCTCATCAATGAGCTTCAAATCCTCGGGTTTTCCCATCATTCTCCCTCGCCTCCCTCGATTTGGGGTACCTCCTCAATAACACCCTGCTCCTTTAGCTCCTGAAGGCGTCCAATTATGTACTCCTTCACCCTGTCCGTGAGCCCCTGGGTGTGGCTCTCCCTGTTCACCTTTATTATCGCCTCAATGGCAACCTTCTCAAGCTCCTTCTCCTTTCCGCTGACCCACACCCAGCCGTTCTGACCCACCACTATCCTCGTCCGGGTGAGGCTCTTGATCATGTTTATCATGGAGCCACCCTTTCCTATGAGCCTCGGAACCTTTGAGGGCGTTATTGTGACGAGCTGGCCTCCCCTGAGGGGACCACCGCGGAAGGGCATGCCCTTCGTGGTGAGGTCAATCTGGTTTATCTCGTTGAATGCCTTCACCCTGGCGTAGATTATGTCCCCTATGTCGAATATCCTCCTAAGGTCCGTCTTAGCGAGGTCTATACGCTCGTCCGTTGCGTCCTGGACGCGAAGGCCGGCCTGATAGGGGGCGCCTATATCAACGGCCCAGTTCGAGAAGCGGACGTCAACTATCATGCCTATGACGTTGTCCCCAACCTCAGGTATGTACGGCCCCTCGAGGGGGATCACTCTAACGAGGTCGTTCCTGACTTCCACAAGCCCTATAACTGCCGCGTAAACCCTGTTCCCTTCCCTAAAAGTGCCTTTACCTGCCTTGAATGGTCCCTGAGCTATCAGAGTTCCCGGAACCACCAGTTCCTTACTATTCACAAACACCTTCTTCATAAGCCCTTCCTCTCTACCAGTTTAGTTACGACGGTGCCCTTCGTGAGGGCGTTGAGCTTCTCATAGAACTCGTTCTCAAGTCCGCCGGGAATCTCGATTAAAAACATCCACGAGCCGTCGCTGGCCCATTCCTCCTTCTTGATGGTTCCAAAGTGGCGAACCTCCCCGAAGGCCCTGCCCGTGTATTCGGAGGGTATCTTGACGGCTATCACCTTTGTCTCGATCTTTATTGGGAGAATTCTGCGTATGGCCTTAAGCACGTTCGGCACCTGGGCCTCAGCATCTTTAAAGAGGTCAACGTGGACTCCAGCCTCGTCCATTGCCTTGAGGATTCTCTCCGGCGGATGGGGGTAGCCGGTTCTCGGGTCAACGCCGTTACGGTGAATTATGACCGCTATCTGCCTTCTCTTCTCCTCGAGCATCTCACGCCTCTGCTGGGCCGTGAGCTGGACTTCGCCCTTCCTAAGGATTACCTTGGCCACCTCGTAGGGATCGCTCGTGCCAAACACCTTCTCCATCTCGTGCTCGCTCGCCTTGTCCCCCTTATGGGCATCCTTAAAGACGTAGGGGGTGGCAAGGATCTCCTCCATCGGAACGTCCTTGCCCTCCTTGAAGTCCCTGGCGAGGTAGGGGTCAACGAGTACCTCGAAGGTCTCACCGTGTGTCTTTAACCGGGCAATCACTGCCTTGTCAACGCTTATCGGCATGCGCCCCCACCTCAGTAGTTGCTGTCGAGTTCGGAGTAGTCAACTTCCTCTTCCTCGACTTCCTCTTTTTCGGCCTCTTTGAGGGCCTCCTCGAGGCACTTGGCGACCTTCTCCTTCTCGACCTTCATGAACTTCTTGTCCTTGACGGTTATGACTGCAACCTCTATGCTCTCGGGGCTGGGTTCTTCTATAGTCTTGGCGAGGGCCAGAACCGCGAGCCTTATGGCCTCGTCGAGGCTCATGTCCTCCTTGTAGTGCTCCTCGAAGATGGCCATGGCGGTGTTCCTTCCGCTGCCTATGGCGACGGCCTTCCACTCAAAGTAGGCACCGCTCGGATCCGTCTCGTAGAGTTCGGGCTTCTCGTTAACACCCGCCATGAGCAGGGCCGCACCGAAGGGCCTGACACCGCCGTACTGAGTGTGCATCTGTTTGAGGTCGCATATCTTCTTAACGAGAACGTTCAGGGGAACGGGTTCGCCGTAGGTGAGGCGGTAAACCTGGGCCTCCAAGCGGGCCCTGTCCACGAGAATCCTCGCATCGGCAATTATTCCACTTGAGGCGGCAGCTATGTGCTCATCAATCTGGAATATCTTTTCGTAGCTCTCGGGCTCGATAAGCCTGCTCGTAACCCTCTTCTCAACCGCCAGAACCACGCCTTCCTTGCACTTTACTCCAACGGCCGTAGCACCGCGTTTCACGGCCTCCCTTGCATACTGCACCTGGAAAAGCCGTCCGTCAGGGCTGAAAACAGTTATTGCCCTGTCGTAGCCGGCCTGTGGTGGTACAAACGCCATTTTACATCACCTCATGAGTTATCGTAACTTTTTATAATCCGACTTTCACTCTTCCCCTTATATACCCTCCGCCGGTTTTTTATTAAGTTTTTCCACGCCCCCTTTCGTTAACCACAAAAATTTTAAGGTTAACGTTATAGTCCCCCCGGTGGTTGAAATGAAAGGACGTGAGGTAGCGTTCGCGGGACTCTTCGCGGCCCTTACAGCGGTAGGAGCTCAAATAAGCATTCCCATAGGCGAGGTTCCAATAACGCTCCAGGTGCTCTTCGTTCTCCTGAGTGGAACGATTCTGGGGGCGCGTCTCGGAGCAATCAGCCAGCTCGTGTACATTATAGCCGGAGCGGTGGGCTTTCCGGTGTTCGCGGGTCTATCCGGTGGACTGGCCGTCCTGTACGGACCCACGGGAGGCTACTTAATGGCCTTCCCCATAGCGGCCGGTATAGCGGGCCTCTTTGCTGAGAAACGACGCCTCGAGTACTGCATCTTTGGAGCACTCGTCGCTATAGGAGTGATATACCTCCTCGGCTGGTTCCGCCTCGGGCTGTTCCTCCACGACTTCAGGAAGGCCCTCCTCGTAGGGGTCGTCCCGTTCGTAGTTTTCGATCTGATCAAGGCCGCGGTAGCCGTTAGCGTGACGGGAAGGGTAAGAAGGGCCCTCTCCCTCTAAACTCCCCCATTTTCCAGGTTCTTCTCCGCGAACCTGAGGTCAAAGGGAGTTCTCACCTTGAAGAAGCTTAGCGTCACCTTCGGGTTCCTGGCACTCAGCTCCTCTATGGATACGGGCTCGTAGTCGAGGTGGTGGGGGATGCATGAGATACGGCTCTCCCCCTCGGCCAGGCACGCATCTAGGGTAGCTCTCAGTGCCTCAACCTCGTAAAAAGCATGTGTCACCTCAAGGCTCCCGTTGGCCCAGCGGGGTATTAAAGCCTCAGCATCGCTCTCAAGGAAGAGCGTGGAGAGGTAGTTCACGAGGAACGGCATGAGAAGCGGCATGTTGCCTCTCACGAGGAACACTTCCCCCGAGCGCGGCAGGGCATTCAGGAGTGCTTCCACCTCGTTCTTTGCCCGCACACCAATGGGGTTCCCCACATGAAGGGAATAGCGCTTCACCTTCCCGGAGGGGACCACCGTGAGAACATCCCCTATCCTCTTGGCCTGTCCGAGCCTCCTCTCCACGAGCGATACCATCGGCTCATCGTCGAGGGGCGTGAGGTACCCGATTCCCCTCTCCCTGAAGGCGAGAATTACTCCGAGCATACTCCCACATGCGCGCAATGGTTTTTAAGGGCATTGCCCTAGTGAGCCCAGGTGGTGAGAATGCAGGCACACCATGTGAGGATAAGCACCTTCATACACGCAACCGAGGACGAGGACAAGGTGCTCGAGGCGCTCTCAACCTTTATCCCCGGTGAGATTGACGATGAGGACGTGAACTTCGAGGTGGTATCAACGGAGGGTTACTTCGGCAACCCCATCAAAGTTGTTACCGCGGAGATAAAGCGCTCAAAGGCCGTCAGGGCCTTTCTGAAACACCTGAAGAGCCTCCTCACGGAGGATGATGTGGACTACATCCTCGAGCACCTCGACGAGAAGGTTGACGAGGACGGGACACTCTACATCCGCTTCGACAAGCAGAAGGCCTACCTCGGGGAGGCGGAAGTGGCCGAGGGCGAGGACGTCATCAAGGTCATGGTCAAGGTCAAGGCGTTCCCCATGAGGAAGGAAAGCGTTGTGAAAGCGGTTGAGGAGTGGCTGGCGGGATGAGATGGGTTGAGCCGGACGTGAGGAGCGAGGAGGCCTACGAGAGGGCGGAGGAGCTCTTCGACGAGGTGGTTTACACTAAGGTTCTCCGCCTCGAGAAGAGCCCCGACTACGGAAAGCTCAAGGAGGAGCTTAGGGAGCTCCGCGGGAAGTACGACCACGTTGCCCTCCTAATAGAGACCACGAAGCCATCCCTGATCAGGGAGGTTAAGAGGCGGAACCTAAAGGCCCTAATCTACGTGCAGGGCGGGAACCTTAGGGTGAACCGCTTCGCGCTGGAGAGTGGTGTTGATGCGCTCATAAGCCCGGAGTTCGGGAGGAGGGATTCGGGGTTGGATCACGTCCTGGCACGTCTCGCGGCCAAAAACGACGTCGCGATAGGCTTTTCCTTGGCGCCCCTCCTCAGGGCTAACCCCTACGAGAAGGCTGCGATGCTGAGGGAGATGATGCGCAACTGGCGCCTCATTGAGAAGTACCGCGCCCCAAGGTTCATAACGAGTTCGGCTGAAACCAGATGGGGCGTTAGAGATCCGCGGGACCTCGTGAGCTTCGGCGTCGCCCTCGGGATGGACTTACCCCAGGCCAAGGCCTCCCTAACGGTTTTCCCGGAGAGGATGCTCCTCAGGCAAACTTAATAAACCCCGCCTCCAATCCCTCCCCCATGAGCGAGAAGCCGAAGACCCTCCCACCGACCCTAAGGGACAAGCACAGGTATCTGGCCATCCAGGTTATCGGTGAGAGGCCCTTTTCCTCCAAGGAGATAAAGAACGCCGTCTGGGAGGCGGCGCTCTCAACGCTCGGAACCCTCGGGAGCGCGCGGGCAAAACCGTGGTTCATAAAGTTCAACGAGAAGAGCCAGACGGGAATAGTGCGGTGCGACAGAAGGCACGTCGAAGAGGTACGCTTCGCCCTCGCGCTCATAACGGAGATAAACGGCTCCAAGGCAGCTTTCAGGGTTCTCGGAGTCTCGGGAACCATAAGGAGGCTCAGGCTCAAGTTCCTCAGGGAATTCGGGTGGTGAAGTGTGAAGCCCCTCCGCGATTCTCCGGTTAGGCGGAGGCTCCTGCAGCTTCTCCGGGAGAAGGAATACGTTTCCGGTGAAGAGGTAGCCAGGGAGTGCGGCGTTTCGAGGATAGCAGTGTGGAAGCACGTTAAAGAACTAAACGAACTCGGCTACACCATAGAATCCACACCCAGGGGATACAGGCTTCTTGGCGAGGCGGACGTTCCCTATCCCTGGGAGCTGGACGTTAAGGCCTACTACCTCCCAGTTACCCATTCAACCATGGACGAGGCGAGAAAGCTGGCCGAGAGGGAGGAATTTGCCCTCGTCATAGCGGGACGGCAGAGCTCGGGCAGGGGAAGGGTGGGCAGGGAGTGGGAATCTCCCCCCGGCGGCCTCTACTTCTCCGTGCTCCTGAGGCCCCGCCTCCCCCTTGAGAGGGTTAGGGAGCTCTCCATACGGGCGGCGGAAGTGGTCGCGGGGGTCATTGGCGAGATGGGGATTGAGGCGGTGGCAGATAACGGCGACGTCTTCGTTGAGGGAAGGAAGATAGCGGGAACCCTCGTGGAGGCCTTCGGGGAGGCCGACATGGTGAGGTTCGCCATCCTCGGGGTGGGAGTGAACGTAAACAACCCCGTTCCCCAGGGGGGCACATCGCTCTCAACGGAACTGGGGGAGAGGGTGAGCCTTCTGGGGTTTGCCCGGAGGCTTTTCGATGAGCTCGTGAAGGCCCTCCAGCCCACACCTTTTTAAGTCCGGCCCTGAAGTTTTGAGAGATGATAGAGGTAAGGAACCTTCACCACACCTACCCCGATGGAAAGGAGGCACTGAAAGGGGTTTACCTCACCGTGGGCGAGGAGATAGTGGCGTTAGTGGGGCCCAACGGAAGCGGAAAGACAACGCTGGCGAAGCACCTCAACGGTTTGCTCAAGCCAACCTCGGGGGAGGTTCTGGTGGACGGTGTGGACACTAGAGAGGCGAGCGTGGCGGAGCTGAGCAGAAAGGTGGGCTACGTTTTTCAGAACCCCGAGCACATGTTCTTCGAGGAGAACGTTTTCAAGGAGGTCGCTTTCGGGCCGAGGAACCTCGGGCTGAGCGAGGATGAGGTGGAGGAGAGGGTGAAGTGGGCCCTAGACGTGGTCAACCTTCGGGGCTACGAGGACAGGAGCCCCTACTCCCTGAGCGGTGGGGAGAAGCAGAGGCTGGCGATAGCGTGCGTTCTGGCTATGAGGCCGAAGTACCTCGTTCTGGACGAGCCAACGACGGGTCTGGACGAGAGGAGCGCGGCCAGCGTTAAGGAGGTCATAAGGAGGCTCCACGATGATGGCCACGGGATAGTTCTCATAACCCACGAGATGGAGCTCGTCCTTGAGCTGGCGGAGAGGGTCGTGATGCTCCAGAACGGCAGGAAAATCTTCGAGGGCCTTCCGGAAGAGTTTTTCTCCCTCGACCTGAGGATGCACGGACTTGAAAAGCCCTCCCTCCTGAAGATAGCCGAAAGGGCGGGGATTGGCTTTGTCAGGAGCGTGGACGAGTTCATAGAGCGGCTGGGGAGGGAGCTGCCGTGATATACAACCTCTACGTCCAGAGGGATTCGCTCCTTCACTCCCTCGACCCTAGGGTTAAGATAATCGGCGCTTTCCTTGGTATCGTCGCGGTGGTGACCTTCAACAGCCCTTACCTCCTCGGCGCCCTCTTCCTAATGCTCATCGCGGGCCTCAGGCTCCTGGGGAGGATAACGCTGGGGGAGCAGTGGAGGGTTCTAAAGCCCCTCCTTCCCCTAATGATTATCACCGCTGCCATATGGCCCTTCATTTTAAAGCCCCCGCTCTTCGGCCTTCTCTTTGGCGCGGGCTACGCCTTCCGCCTCGGGAGCATGGCTTTGATAACCTTCTCCCTCCTGCTGACCACGAAGCAGAAGGAACTCGTGCTCGGCTTCATAAAACTCGGCATGCCCTACGAGATAGGCCTGACCCTCACGATAGCCCTCCGCTACATCCCAACCCTCTACATTCTCGCCACCAACATAATGGACGCCCAGAAGGCCAGGGGCCTTGAGCTGGAGAAGGGTAACTTCCTTCAGAGGGCGAGGAAGACCGTCCCGATCCTCGTACCCCTAATAGTGTCCTCCATAAAAACGGCCCACGAGCTGGCTATAGCCCTTGAGAGCAGGGGCTTCGGGGCGGGGAAGAAGAGGACGCTCCTCCACGATATCGAGATGAAGGGAAGGGACTACGCCGCGCTGGCCGTTCTGATGGCCGGTTTTGCCGTGCTGATGTTTCTGCGCTACCGCTACGGCCTCGGCCACGTTGAGTTGAGGTTTTAGCTCATGAGCTCCATGGCGAGGAGAGCACTAAGCATCAGCCCCATAACGAGCATCGTCCTTTTGGTGTAGAGCTTCGCGGCCCTCTTCTCGTAGTAGCTCCTCGGTGAGACGTTGAGGATGTAGAGGGAGAGCAGGGAGCCGCTCAAAAGGCCGAGTACGTTCTCCGCGGTGAGTATCAGGGAGCCCCTGAAGACCTCCAACCAGCCCATGGCGAGGGATATCCCCACAACCGTCGTCGGGGGAACGAGAGCGGCCGCTATGGATACCCCCGCAAGTATCTCCGGGATTCTGCTCACTATCGCAACCACCCCGGCGTAGCCAAGGATTATGGCCAGCACTATGTACACGAGGCCCGATTCACCCCTCGCGAGGATTTCCCCCGTGGGAGCGGGCGGCATGAGGGAGAGAGACCTCATAAGGAGCGAGACCACAAGGGATGAGGTGAATACAACCCCAAGGAGCTTTAGAATGGAGTAAACAGCCTTCAGTGCGTCCCTTCCCCATGACGATGTTGAGGGAGAAGCCGTAGAGTGGCCCGAGGATGGGCGAGAGAAGCATGGCGGAGATGATCATAACGACGCTCTCGTTTATCAGGCCGAAGAGGGCTATTATAGAAGCCACCGCCCCGAGGGTCAGCTGAATCGGGTCAACCTCCGCCTGCCTGTTGGCCTTTTCCACGAGCCCCTCTATGTCCGCCATCGTCCAGCGCCCCCTGAACTTCTGGAGGGCCCTTACGGAGTTGGAGTACTTGACGGACCTGCCGCTAACGGGGGCCCACGTTATCGAGGAATTCACCCTGCGGAGGTCCACCGACTTCATGAGCTCGTCCACAAGGTCGTTTATGGCGAACTCGGGAACCAGAGCGGTGAACCTCAAAACAACCTCGCCGCTGCCCCGTACCTCCTCAACGTAGAACTGCACCTTCCAGCGGGAGAGAATCTCCGATACCTTCTCCCCCTCGTTTTCCGCGCAGTAGAGCTCAAGGCGCAGCATGGGACATCATGGAGGTGTAGGGCTCGCGCCTAATAACGTTTCCGGCACGCTTTTTGGGGGTAAAAGAAGTATCAACGGCACAAAACCTGAAAATCCAGAAGAAGAATGGAAGGGGCTTCACTTGCCCCTGCCCTTGTTGGCCCTTATGCTGGGCCTGACCTTCTCGGCACCCTTACCCTTGTTCCTAAGTCCCCTGCTCTTCTTTCCAGCGGAGGTCAGACCGCGGAAGACGCGTCCCTTGTGGGCCTTGCCGGCTATCCACGCTATCTTCGGGTCGCTCTTGATGACGGGGTGATGCGGGTCAACCATGATGACCTCAAACCACTTGTACATACCGTCCTCGCCGACCCAGTAGGAGTTGAGAACCTCGAGGTTCGGGTACTTCCTCGCTGCCCTCTCCTCGGCTATCCACTGGAGGCTCTTCTTGGGGGAGTACCTCACCATACCCATCTTGGAGGGCTTCCTGCCGCCCTTCCACCTGGGCCTCTTCCTTCCTCCCCTCCTCACGCGAACCCTAACGACGACGTAGCCCTGCTTTGCCTGATAGCCGAGGTTTCTAGCGCGGTCAAGCCTCGTGGGCCTCTCAATCCTTGTAACTGAAGGCTCTCTCCTCCACTTTATCATCCTGCTCCTGAGGAGCTCCTTAACGTAGCTCTCCTTCGGGGCCTTCCAGGCTTCCCTTATGTACTTGTACATTCCCATCTCGTTCCCTCCTTCCATGTTTGTGGTTCTCCCTTACGGGAACATCCCGCGGGTCTACCCCGCCAAGTCATGGGAAGTTCGAGGTTGGGTTTTTAAGGGTTGCGGAATTAGGTGCTGAACCTCAAATGTTCTCAAACCCTGTGAACAGCCGGAACTTCAGCCCCGCTTTTCATCAACTAAAAGCACTTTATCCGACCTGTAGTCGTATGTGATTATCGCATTGACATCCCTACCGTTGCTGTATCCACCGATTAAATAGATATACCTCCCATCCCAAACAACGGGAGCCTGGGCGAGGGGAAACGGAAGTTCGCTCTTCATTTTCTCCACCGAGTTCTCCTCGGGACTGAATTTGAAGATCTCCGTGCTGAAGTTCTCCCACGTTAGGAAGCCACCGAATATGAAGATGCCATCGTCTGTGGCAACCGCGCTTCGGGCGTAATATTTCGTGGGCAAGGTCACGTTAAGCCACTCGAACGAGAGTGACTGCGGGTCGAACAGGGCTATCCTGTCCCGGAACACGAGGTAGCCTCGCCCTCTGTACCACACCGTGGAGTACTTACACGTTCCGGGGTTATCGAATCCATCGGGATACGTGACGTTTAACATTTCAAGTCCCGGGTTATCCGGATCAAACCTGTAAACGAACCTTTCCTCTAAATCAAATGATTTTAAGAATAGGTATACGTACCTCCCGTCCCATAGTGCGGCTTTGCCCGAATTGGGATACGGCAAGGAGACGTTCAGGGTCGTCAGCTGATTTGTTTCGGGGTTGTATAAGTACACATCGGGTGTTTCATACGCCGTCCCCTCGTTTTCAGTGCCCCCGAAGATGATGACTTCCTTTCCCGTCCAGGCGGCAGTCTCACCGGGAATTGGTTTCTCTCCAATGGGAATTCTCAGGGCAACCTTTTTCTTCTCTCCATAAATCTTGTAAATTCGGAATTCTTTGGTATCCGTTTCTTTGCTAAGAACATCCGCCCCCACAACAATTTCTTTCCCGGTCCATACGGCAAAACGGGCGTGAAGGTAAACGCTGTCATCGAGTTTTGGGACTCCTCCGAAGGTACCTTCCTCAATGCCGTCAAGGTACTCATTCTCCAGTATCTTTACAGCTGCAATGCCCGTTAGGAGCAGGAGCAAAATGAGAAAAAATGGGAGGGGTCTTTTCATTTTTCATCCTCCCCGTGGTGGTATTTCCGTCATCCTATTTTAAACATTGTCTCCCTCTCCTCCCTCTGAGGCAGTAACCCTTATAATTTTTTCTTTTAATTTGGGTTATTTTTAAACCAAAATAAATAGTTATAAAACTTGCTCCAGCCGAAAGAAACCAGAGTAAAAGAATGGACAAATATATACATCCCATGTCAAAATGAAAAAGCTTTAAGGGATTACACGAACATTTGTGAGGTGATAGAATGAGGCTTGACCGCTTTTTAAAGCTCATGAACACGACTGGATACGACGGCGCCCTCATAAGCCCCGGCTCGAACCTGTACTACCTCACGGGTCTCCACATCCACGAGGCGGGGGAGAGGCTTACCCTCCTCCTCGTGAGCTCCGAAGGTGAATATCAGCTGCTCGCACCGGGTCTCTATGAAAACACCATTGTGAACTTCCCCGTCACGTTCTGGCGCGATGGAGAGAACCCCTACGAGAAGCTCGCGTGGCTCTTAGGAGAGCTCGGAATTTCCGGGAGGATTCTCGTCGAGGATACGATGAGGGCCGACTGGCTCATAAACATCCTCCGCGTCGGGAACAGGGGCTTCGAGTTCTACCCATTAAGCTCCGTGATGAGGGAGCTCCGCATGAGGAAGGACAGATGGGAGCTCGACAATATGAAGCACGCGGCGAAGGTCGTTGACCGCGTCTTTGAGGAGCTTTTGAGCTGGGACATTCTCGGAATGCGCGAGAGGGAGCTGGCCCTCAAAATTGAACTCGAAATAAGGGAGTTGAGCGATGGGATTTCCTTTGAACCCATAGTGGCCAGCAGTGAGAACGCGGCAAATCCCCACCACGCACCTGGCGATAGGAGGATAAGGAAGGGGGACATGGTCATCCTCGACTACGGGGCAAAGTGGAAGGGCTACTGCTCGGACATAACGCGAACGATAGCAGTTGGAAGGCCCGATGAGAAGCTCCTTGAGGTTTACGAGGTTGTCAAAGACGCCCAGGAAAAGGCCTACAAATCAGTAAGGGCAGGAAAGAAGGCGAAGGAGATAGACAAAGCTGCCAGGGAAACCATCGCGAAGGCCGGTTATGGGGAGTACTTCACCCACAGAACGGGCCACGGGATAGGCCTTGACGTCCACGAAGAGCCGTTCATAGGGCCCGACGGTGAGGTAGTCCTCGAGGATAGGATGACCTTCACGATAGAACCCGGGATCTATCTTCCAGGCCTCGGAGGGGTTCGCATAGAGGACGACGTTGCGGTGATTGATGGCCGGGGGAAGCGGCTGACCAAGGCAGAGAGGGAGCTCGTGGTTCTTTAAAACCCCCCCAATACCCTTTTTACGGCTCAGCTCTATTTAGGAGGGCCGTTAAGCTAATGAAGGGGAAGCCCCTACAAAAACACGGGGTGGGGTTCGATGAAAGCCGTTCTGCTTATACCCGATATGGAGTCACAGGATTCTCTGGAGAAGGTGCGGGAGGCACTGGAGAGCCTGGGAGTAATGGGAGAGATAAGCCTCGAAAGGAAAACCGCGGTCATAGATTTCAACCCCAGACGGGTGACCATTGGGGAGATAATGGAGGCCATAAGGGAGAGGGGCTTCAACGTGAAGATGGGCCCCGCCGGATGCTGAGGGCCACTCCCCTCTTTTCACCATCTCAACTTTTCTCAGGGCGTATAAACGGTTTTGGCACTTCTTGTGGGTTTTACTGCGGCTGGAGCTTTAGGAGCAGCACCCTATTCCCCTTTATCCCCACCACCCCCTCATCAATGGTTCCAACCACCCTAGCGCCCTCGAGTTCGTAGGTTTCCCCTGAGGGTATGATGTGGAGGAGCGTTTTATCCCCCTCGTAGCGCACGAGGAGGAAGCCGTCAGCGAGGGGATAGGCCTCATCGTACCTCCCTTCAACACGGAGAACCTCCCCGGTGCAGTTGAATAGTGAGGTATGGTTCCTGTAGAGGGCGAGGAGACGACCGCCAGCTGCTAGAACCTTCGTCGTGAAGTCCGCCTTGAAAGTGAAGTTTTCCGCGTAATAGTCCCGCCCGGCCCTATAAAAATAGAGACCGGAGCCCTCTCCCATGTAAGTCATCAAAGCGACACACCCGTCAAAAACCGCCGCCCCTCTAACCACGGTTAGGTTCTCGGGCGGTTCCTTGGCAAAGCTGAGGCAGTAACCCCTGTTCAACCCTATCGTCCCGAAGCCCGAGGAGTTGAAGTAGCCCACCGCGTAGCCCTCGCTCGAAATGACGTAACCGGAGCCGTCTTCATTGAGGAATACGGTGAAGTAAGGATAATCCCCGTAACCGCACTCCACAGGGAGGGAACCTTCCCACAGGAGCTCGCCATCCTTGAAGTAGTAGAGCCTCCACGTATAGGGCACTCCGACAACGGCGTATTCCCCATTTGCCACTGCCCTGGGCGCGGTGCCTTTGCGGTCGCTTCTGAAGGAGTACTCCTTTTTCTTCCCACTCTCGGGGAAATAAAAGAGAACGTTCACCTTCAGCTCCCTATCGTCGTGCTCCGCGGTTACGATAAAATCCCTCCCAACGGCCACGGAACTCCCTAATTTCAGCGACTTAGACCACTTGTCGTTCAAGATAAGACCATTGGCACGTTTCACGTGTACCTTGTAATTCAGGTAAGTTACGATATACTCCCCCACGGCCCCCACTATCTTCCCACTCCCGATTCTATAAGCCCTGGTGCTGTCTTTCCTCACCAAATAGGCGGTTCCACCGGAACGCACAATCACCCCATTCGATACTGCCACACTGTCAATCCTATCAAAAGGGTAGCTTATGATGGTGCGATTACCCTGATGCTCAACTCCGGGAGATGGTGTGTCAAGGGGCCACAGTGCCAGCAGGAGAAGGATTATCGCAGAGGATGCCAAAACAACGTATCTCCTTTTCATGTGGAATCCCTCCACCCATCTACCTCTGGACTAAAAATAAGGAGTTTTCCTCCCCTGATTCCCACAATATTCCCGTTTAAAACTCCTATAACCTTTAAACCTTCCATCTCAAATTTTTTCTCCGATGGGAGGAACGTTAGAGTGGTTGTGCCTCCATTGTAGCCAACCAAGAGAAAACCACCCCTGAAGGGATAGATCTCATCGTAGGGCCGGTGGACTCTCTCAACTTCCCCCGTGCAGTTGAAGAGCACGGAAACGCTATCATAGCGGGCCAGAACGTAGCCCCCCGAGCCAATGAGGTCGGCCGTGTAGGGGGCCCTAAAGACGAGCCCGGGAACAGCGCGGTTGACGTCGTAGAAGCCGAGATAGTCTTCATCTCCATGGACTGTGAGCACGAGGCAGCCCCCAATGGCAACGCCGCCCTCCGCCGTGGTGAGGCTCACCCGCTCCGAGGGGCTGAAACAGTGCGGGGGATTTAGGGAAACGGTCCTAACTCCCCGCCCATCAAAGTAGCCCGCCGTCCCGTTCATGCTCGTGAGCGTGTAGCCCCTCCCCTTTTCCCCGAGCCATATTGTAAAGCCGCCGTAATCCTCGTAGCCGCACTCCACGGGGATTTTGGTCCCGTAGGCCCTGCTCCCGTTGATGAAGTAGTAGAGGTTCCAATCGGGATAGCCTCCGAGGACTGTGACATTCCCCCTCACGAGAAGTTTGAGAAACCTGGGATTTTCGCTTAGGACGTACCTAAGGGTTTTCCCGGATTCGGGATAGTAGAAGGTCAGCCGGACGTGGTAGTCATCAAGGGGCTCCAGCAGGGCCAGGTATTCGTCCCCTACTCCGAATTCAAGGGGGATTGTCTCGTTTATCACTCCCGTCACCAGAACCTTTCGAAGAACCTTGCTCTTCGGGGCTCTAAAGAGGCTTTTCTCCCCCATGACCTCCAGGTAGTTAGCGCTCTCAACCACGAGGAATTCACCGATGTTACCCAGTACTGTGCCGTTTGGCCTGGGCAAAGTTTTCACACTTCCATCGGGGGCTATTATGTGGACGCCATCATCGGACTCAACTATAGGGCCGTTGCTCAAAATCACGTTCTTTATGCCGTCAAAGGAGTACTCGGTCGTTTCAAGACCACAGGGCCTTTCAGAAAGGGAGAAATAAAGCACCAACACAACGAGAAGAAAAATGGGGAGCGCAAGATAGGCCTTTTTCATTGAATCACCTCTGGATTTGCTGCTGGTGCCATATACTAGAATACAGTTTTAAAGAGATATGTGTCTCAGAACCACCTCCAAATTCCCTGTAGGAAAATATAGGATACGGAGTATACCCTTCCATCGCAAATCCCGCACTTGTATGTACTTCCCCATTATTTTTAATTATTTCCGCTCCTCCATCACGATCATTAGGATATCCTTCCCCATCCCATGTTCCTGAATCCGGATAATAATTGGCTTCGCTCCAAAGCTCAATCCAGCTGTAATAGTATGCAATGTATCCTGCAATCGTGGTGCCCATGTTAATACCTAAGCTCCATCCTTCATAATAGACTCTTTTAGCTTTGGCATTGGTAAAATATTTTATGTGTATCATTTCTACCATATTTTCAGTTATGCCGTATTTCTGATTTAGATCATTTAGAACCCAGTTCTTCTCATCTTCAGGAGGGGTATACATTGTCCACGTGTAATCATAGTGCTCAGGGATTATTCCATTTCCTTTGGGAGTTGATTTACCCACATACTCATCTTTTATGTATACGTATGTGGCCATTCCTACATATTGAGCGTCTAAGATATCAAATTTTAGTTTGGTGCGTGTTTGAACGTATATTTTCTTGGAAGGGTCGTAAATGTCGTAAATTGTGTCAACTTCTGTTGAACCCATAGGTTTAATGGGTTCTTCCACTGTGAGAATCTTTAAGGCATTATCATCAATCCTCTTACCAGTTCTTTGTTGATAATACTGCTTGGCTAGCGCTATTGCCTCATCCGTTGTTATTATCTCATGAGTCTCCCTAATCCTCCTCTCAAGCATTAATAAAAAGTCTTTTGTATTAACCCCATTCAACTCCATGAATTTAAGAATTTTATAATACTCCTGCACTCTCGGATCAAAACGCTCTTTTTGTATCAGATCCAACTCCGCACGATCGAAGACCTCCGTTGCATTGGAATATCCCTGAACACTACCTGAAGCGCTCACTGTGCCCAGTGCTGTCTCAAACACCAACAATCCTAGCACCAAACCAAACAATTTCTTCCACACTGTAGACCACCTCACGCTGAGTTAAAACTCCAGACTTTATAAAATTTTCTATTGCAAATTGTATTTTAATCAACAATAAAAATAATATTTTCCAACTGCATCCTTTTGGACAGCTCCGACAAAAAGAAGCCAAAGTAAAAAAACTCATAAATGAAGTACCCCTAGAGCTGGAGAAGACAGGTGTTATACTCTCCACATCTAAACCCTCTCCCCGCCAACGTAGGTCGCGAGCACCTTTATCTCCTTCAGCTCCCTCTCATCGGTCTCAAAGGGGTCCCTATCAACCACGACGAAGTCCGCGAGCTTACCCTCCTCGAGCGTGCCTAAATCTTCCTCCGCGCCCAGAACGTAGGCGGAGCCGTGGGTGTAGGCATAGAGTGCCTCCTCGAGGCTCAGACACTCCCCTTTGGTGTGCTCGTACGTCTCAACCCCCTCGTACTTCCCGCGCGTTACCGCCGCGTAGACGGTCTCCCAGGGGTTTGTGGGCTCTATCGGGGAGTCCGTACCAAAGCCGAGGACTATTCCAGCCCTGAGCATGCTTTTGAAGGGATAAACCCACTTCGCTCTTCGCTCTCCAACGCGCTTCACAACCCACCAGTCGGTTATGACGAAACGCGGCTGGACACTCGCTACAACCCCAAGCCCTGCCATCCTCTCAACTTGATCCGGCCTAAGGATTGAGGCGTGCTCAATGCGGTGCCTCAGCCTTCCTGGACTCTCGAGCGAGGAGTAGGCATCGAGTATCATGTCTATCGTGGCATCGCCTATGCCGTGAACCGCCATCTGGAGGCCGGCTTCATGCGCCTCCCCCACGATTCTGCCGAGGAGCTCCTTCGAGACGTTTGGGTAGCCCCTCGTATCTGCGTCGCTGTAGGGCTCGCTCAGCCACGCCGTTCTCGCCCCCAGGGAGCCGTCGGCGAGTACCTTTATCCCCGCTATCCTGAGCCTTCCCCTCCCGAAGCCCCGCTTTACCCCGAGCCTCTTCAGGGCCTCGAGGGTTTCGAGGTTCCCGAACATTCCCCCTTCGCTTACCTCCCTCTTCCCGGGGTCGAGGTAAGCAAAGACCCTCACCTTAAGCTCCCCACGCTCCTCAAGGTTGGAAAGGGCTTTGAGGGTTTTCTCCTCAACGCTGACTGTCCCAACGGCAGTTACTCCAAGGGAAGCGGCATAATCTGCCCCGAGCCTCACGAAGTGTTCGTAATCCTCCCCTGTCAGTGACTTCTTGAACTTCTCGCGCGCTATTTCAAAGGCTTCCTCCTTGACTACGCCCGTTGCCTCCCCTTTCTCGTCCCTAACTACGCCGGGGAGGTCGGCATCTATGAGGCCCGCGAGCTCCATCGCCCTCGTGTTTAAAAGGGCCGCATGAAGGCAAACCCGTGAGAGCATCACCGGCTTATCCTCCACCACACCATCTATATCCCACCTCGTCGGCCAACGCTTTTCCTCGAAGAGCTCCTGGTCCCAGCCGTGCCCGAGAATCCAGCTTGTGGTTGAGGTTTTCGCGTATTCCCCAAGCCTCTCCTTAAGTTCCTCTATGCTTCTCACGCCCCTCAGGTCGAGGGTCTCGAGGGCCATACCGAGCTCCTCAAGGTGGAGGTGGGAGTCAATGAACCCCGGGAGGACGGTTTTTCCGTTGAGGTCAACTACCTCCCCACCGAGGTCTTCTGCGATTTTCCTTGCTCTCTTGCTCGAACCTGCGTAGAGAACTCTGTCAGACGCCACCAGAAGGGCTTCCACACTTCTCGCGGGAGTGAATGAGACGTAAATCCTTCCATTAACGAACGCCGTGATCAACGCTTTCACCCCCTTCTTCTGTCAGAGAGGAGCTCACCGTCAACGCCGACGTTTTCAGGGAGATTCTCCTTTATCAGCACGGTAACATGGGGTATTCCGTACACGTCTTTAACGACCTCCGTTATCCTCCTGACCAGTTCCCTCTTCCCCTCGATACCTATCTTCGGGCCCTCAACGATAACCGTGGGCATATGATCACCGTTAAAATTCCCGTCGAAATGGTATAAAAGGTTCGCGTGTCCAAAACTTTTAAATACTCAAAACCGCAACTAAGCCCGATGCCAATGAGGGGGGAGTGTCTTCTCCAGCGGCAGGACATGCGTTCGTCCGTACAGTAAGCCCCCTACGGCCTATTCTGGATTATATCATTCTAACCGTTCTGGAAAAACCCTTTGGAGGTATAGCCATGGCTGAGCTTAATTTCAAGGCCATTGAGGAGAAGTGGCAGAGGCGCTGGATGGAGGAGAAGGTCTTCGAGCCAAAACGAGAGGGCAGAGAGAAGTTCTACATAACGGTCGCATTCCCCTACCTCTCGGGCCACCTCCACGTCGGCCACGCGAGGACCTACACGATACCCGATGTTATAGCGCGCTTCAAGAGGATGCAGGGCTACAACGTCCTCTTCCCGATGGCTTGGCACATCACCGGCGCGCCGATAGTCGGTATCGCGGAGAGGATAAAGCACCGCGACCCCAAGACGATACACATCTACAGGGATGTCTACAAGGTTCCAGAGGATGTGCTCTGGAAGTTCGAGGACCCGAAGGAGATCGTCAAGTACTTCATGAAGTCCGCCAAGGAGACCTTCATAAGGGCCGGCTTTGGAGTGGACTGGACGCGCGAGTTCCACACGACTTCGCTCTTCCCGCCCTTCAGCAAGTTCATCGAGTGGCAGTTCTGGACCCTCAAAGATATGGGGCTTGTAGTTAAGGGCGCCCACCGCGTCCGCTGGGATCCGGTCGTCGGAACGCCGCTCGGAGACCACGACATAATGGAGGGTGAGGACGTCCAGATACTGGACTACGTTATAATCAAGTTCGTTCTTGAGGAGAACGGCGAGGAAATCTACATGCCAGCCGCCACCCTGAGGCCCGAGACGGTCTACGGAGTAACCAACATGTGGCTGAACCCCGAGGCGACGTACGTGAAGGCGAAGGTGAGGAAGGGCGACAGGGAGGAGACCTGGATAGTGAGCAAGGAGGCAGCGTACAAGCTCTCCTTCCAGGACAGGGAGATAGAAGTCATCGAGGAGTTTAAGGGCGAGAGGCTCATCGGAAGGTACGTCAAGAATCCGGTAACCGGCGACGAGGTCATAATCCTGCCGGCGGAGTTCGTCGACCCGGACAACGCCACCGGTGTCGTCATGAGCGTTCCTGCCCACGCTCCCTTCGACCACGTGGCCCTCGAAGACCTGAAGAAGGAGACCGAGATACTGCTCAAGTACGATATAGACCCGCGCGTGGTTGAGGAGATAAGCTACATATCTCTCATCAAGCTCGAGGGCTACGGCGAGTTTCCGGCTGTGGAAGAGGCCGAGAGGCTCGGCGTGAAGAGCCAGAGGGATGTGGAGAAGCTCGAAGAGGCTACCAAGAACATCTACAAGGCCGAGTACCACAAGGGAGTCTTCAAGGTTGAGCCCTACGCCGGAAAGCCCGTGCAGGAGGCCAAGGACCTCATCGCCAAGGCGCTCCAGGAGAGGGGCATCGCCGAGATAATGTACGAGTTCGCAGAGAAGCCCGTCATAAGCCGCTTTGGAAACCAGGCGGTCATCAAGATAATCCACGACCAGTGGTTCATAGACTACGGCAACCCCGGGTGGAAGGAGAAGGCCAGAGAGGCGCTGGCGAACATGAAAATCTATCCCGAGAGCAGGAGGGCACAGTTTGAAGCAGTTATAGACTGGCTTGAGGAGAAGGCCTGCGCGAGGAAAGTCGGTCTTGGAACACCGCTCCCGTGGGACCCGGACTGGGTCATCGAGAGTTTGAGCGACTCAACCATCTACATGGCCTACTACACGATAAGCAGGCACATGAACCGCCTGAGGGAGGAGGGCAAGCTCGAAGCGGAGAAGCTCGACAGGGACTTCTTCGACTACATCTTTAGAGAGGAGTTCAGCGAGGAGAGGGAGAAGAAGCTGAGCGAGAAGACCGGAATTCCTGCGGAGACCATCCACGAGATGAAGGAGGAGTTCGAGTACTGGTACCCGCTCGACTGGCGCTGCTCGGCGAAAGACCTCATCCCGAACCACCTGACGTTCTTCATCTTCAACCACACGGCTATCTTTGACAGGAAGCACTGGCCAAAGGGCATAGCGGTGAACGGCTTCGGGACGCTGGAAGGCACCAAGATGAGCAAGAGCAAGGGCAATGTGCTGAACTTCATAGATGCCATAAAGGAGAACGGTGCCGACGTCGTCAGGCTCTACATCATGGGTTTAGCAGAGCACGACAGCGACTTCGACTGGAGGAGGAAGGAAGTTGGAAAGCTCCGCAGGCAGGTCGAGCGCTTCTACGAGCTGATAAGCGAGTTCGCCACATACGAGGCAAAAGAAGGCGTTGAGCTGAGGGACATAGACCGCTGGATGCTCCACAGGCTTAACAAGGCCATTGACGGAGCTACTAAAGCACTTGAGGAGTTCAGAACGAGGACAGCAGTGCAGTGGGCCTTTTACACCGTCCTCAACGACCTGCGCTGGTACATGCGCAGAACCGAAGGAAGGGACGACGAGGCCAAGCGCTACGTTTTGAGGAAGCTCGCCGACGTTTGGGTCAGGCTGATGGCCCCGTTCACGCCACACATAAGCGAAGAATTATGGGAAAAGCTCGGCGGAGAGGGCTTTGTAAGCCTTGCTCCCTGGCCCGAGCCGGTTCCGGAGTGGTGGAACGAGACGGTAGAAGCGGAGGAAGACTTCGTCCAGTCGGTCATAGAGGACATCAAGGAGATCATCAGGGTTGCCAAGCTCGAGGACGCGAAGAGGGCCTACATCTACACAGCTCCAGAGTGGAAGTGGAAGGTCGTTGAGGTCGTTGCTGAAAAGAGGGACTTCAAGGCGGCGATGGCCGAGCTGATGAAAGACCCGGAGATAAGGAAACACGGCAAGGAAGTTAGCAAGCTCATACAGCGCCTAATTAAGGAGAGGACCTTCGAGGTCAAGCGCATAAATGAGGAGAAGGCCCTGAGAGAAGCCAAAGACTTCATTGAGAAGGAGCTCGGCATCGAGATAGTCATCAACGCCGAGGAGGACAAAGGCGGAAAGAAGAAGGCCGCGATGCCGCTGAAGCCCGCAGTGTTTGTGGAGTGAGGGTTTTCTCTCCTTTATTTTTCCTATGTCTTGTCTGCATCCAGGAGCAGTTCTCTGCACTTGCTGTTCATTTCATTCAGCCCTTTTATAATGTTCTCGTAGGTTGGTGGATAAACATAGGTAAAGTTTATTATTGCGTCAATACCCTTGCTGGCGAGGAGTATATCTTTGTTGGTCATGTTCCCGCTTTGGATGGACGAGTACACAACATCAAGAAGCTCCACGCAGTCACCTCCAGATGGGAGGAGGATATCGTTCTTATATCCCAGCCAAGTTCCCAGATACTCCGCGTCCATCTCCAGCTTTGAGAGGGAGTATTTCGTGTTGTTTAACTCAATAAGCAGGGCGAGTTTTGATTCATTATTTTGATGGCTGCCCATGAGCCTTTTCACGAGTTTTGCATGATGCCTGACCTCGAAGATTTCATGGGTAAGCTGAGAAGTAATGAGGTTCTCCTTTATGCTTTCTTGTTCTCTTTTCAACTTCCCGTTTTCGTGTGAGGTTACATAGAGCTGGGCAATCAAAAGAAAAATAATGAAAAGGTACAATGCATCCCTTACCCCAAGCCTCATAGTATCACCCATGTGCCTCAATTCAGGAGCTCAGCCATCCCATACGCTCCAGGGGAATGCAAAGACCGTTACGTCTATTGGGTCAGTACTTTTGACCACTGACCCTGCCCAAGTGTTAAACTTGAAAGATGCCGTCGCATGGTACTTGAAAACTGCCGCTCTCGTCGAAGTTGACGACGGCTCAACTATCATTATCACCGCAGGTCTTGCTGTAAAAGACTTGCCCCATGCGGGTGCGGATAATGAACCGTATTTCCTATGGAAGTCATAAAAACGGAACGTTACTTCCGTATTTGGATCAAATGCATGGGTGTCCCACCTGAAGTAATATCCATCGTTGGTTTCCATGTTGTAGCCGGCACTTGCAGAAAACACCAGAGTGGTACCGTCAAACCCAAATGATGAACTCTCAGAGTACGTAGTTTTGGGGCCTCCATGGCCATCCGGCAAGTAATGGCCGTTTCCTATGAATTCGTATCCAGTAGGAGCGGATACAACAAGCTTGAGTTCATTGATGGCTATTTCTGATGAACTCATATCCCCACTGTGATAGACCTTCGCATAATAAGCATACTGACCGGAAGTGCCTTCAGTGTACCAGTAATCGGAGGATAAGCTCTGGTACGCATTACCTGGGGTGAGAGGATAGCTCGTTGATTTTGTGATGGTCCTGATAGAGCCAATCCAGTGCCACTCTCTGGAAGGTTCACTTGCTATGCTAAATCTTCCTTCTATCGGGCGATTCAAAACATCATTGACTACCCTTTGGAATTCCCACCTGAACTTTTCAATATCCTCATGCCTAAGGCCGTCTCCGATAAAGTATATGGGTGCATACTTTCCATTTGGAATGGGGCGGAGTACCACCGCAAAAAAGGTAATATTGTGCTTTGAGAGCTCCGAAAAGTTCAATTCGAGAGTTATTTGGCCCCCAAAGGTTTTTAAGAATCTTTTTCCTTTTTCAACGCTACCAGGGCCTGTGAAAATGTGCTGGGACACATTAACTGGCTTAATTGGCCGTTCTAAACCCCACACAGGTGTCTCGGAGTCATACCCACCAGAGGATGCGGGGGATGGAGCCGCTTTAGCCGCCACTCCAATCATCAGCAGTCCAATGAGGACTGCCATTAAGGGTTTCCACTTCACTAGGTTCACCTCCTTACAGATTTGCATTATATTTTACAATGAACATCTTTATGAGTTTTACTATTCTAAGTTTTAATATGGTTTTGTTAATAGTAATTTTATTAATACCTCTGTGATTTCGACTTCTTTGGAAAAATAGGCCATGAGTAAAAGAGTTGTGCGCTTATGTAATTGAGTAACATGAGCCCAAACCAGAGTTTTTAGAAAAAGAGTGGACTTAAAACTCAGCCGTTCTCCTTGGGAGTGTATTTGAAATTGCCCTTGCAGTAAAATCCTGTCCCTTCGAGGAGCCCAAAGAGCACACAGCCATCGGGGTAAATTCTCGCCCATCCATGAATCACGTTGCACAGGCACTCCGGGTTCCGCTCAAACCTCTTCCTGAAGATGAGTTTGGAGCCCTGGAATACCAAAACCTCGCCGTAGTTAGGAGTTCCGTCTTCGAAAGTCACCTGGAAGCCGAAAACGGTGTAATTCCCCGCGGATAGCAGGAACCCGTTATCTACCTCGTACCTTCCAGAGATGTTGAACTGCTCCAAAAGGCCATTACTTCCATAGATGTAGAGACTGTTGGAAATTCCCTTAACAGATGCCGGGAGGTTCACCGTGTTTCCAAGATGCCTTGGAAGCTCCGCTATGAAGAAGTATCCACTGTTGTTTGAAATCAGTATTCTCGGGTAAGAGACATTCTTCTCATAAGCCTTCTTTCCATAGCCGATAAGTTCCCAGATGTAAGGGGGCTGGGTCTCATGAACCCAGAGGGGATTGCCCTCGTAGTCGTACGCTTTTATCCGGGTCGTTTCGACCACCGCGGTGGTGTTCTGAGAGCTCTCACTGTATATTGTAGTGAGATTGGCCCTCACGAGTGGAACCTTCCTGAGCGCAGGGGCCTTTTCAACCACCACGAACCCCCACGGGAAGAAGTACGCCTTTGAAACGTTTAGGAAAGCTTTAGTGCCATTCTTAGAAATCACGTAGCCATAGGTGGCTCTCATCACCGTAATGTTTCCATACTTTGCCAGAGTGCCAAGTTCGATAACCCCCCGAGGTACGTCAGTTAAAGGGAGTAGAGAGTTTGTAAGGTTATTGTGAGACAAAGGGTTATCCGTATCCCTGTTCTCGCCATACCCAATGCACGCAGATGAAAAAACGAGGAAGAGTAATACTAAAGACACGATGGTTTCTCTCATAGCTACCAATCCCTCACTTCTTCAATCCGCTCCTGATGCCAAATGTTTGAGTATATTTTCAGTATCCCATGAGTTTCACTTGTGGAACCAAATGAACGGGTGGAAAGTTTCGGGTAGGGGGTGTACGTTTTCATGGGGAAGCCCGCTAAAGTCTTTATTGCCTTCCCGCTGACCTCCTCCCCGTCGTGAATGGCGAGGGTTCCAGCGGTTTAACCCCTCGCCTTAACTTTTCGGGAGGTTTACGGGCGACTCATAACCTACTCGGCGTTACCGCCATCTGGTTCAACCCGAGGGGACGGTCTCGCCCCCGTTACCCTCCCCAAAGGGGAATGTGGGGTTATGCTTTGAGAGGCCAAACCTTTGGTTTTTGACCGCTTCATCGGGCAGTTTTTGAAGGACGCTTAACAGCGTCCTGACCACTTCGAGGAAGAGTGGTAACGTTAAACCTCTCATCTCATCGGGTTTCCAACTTTGGTCTCTCCGAGGTCTTATTATACTTTAAAAGTATTTAAGGATTTTTGAGAATGTAATTTTTCAAACACTTCATCCCCACCCTAAAGGGCGAGGCTTTCAAAAGAAAAAGAATAACCTAAGGGAGGAGATTTTCGAAGCCCTCTTCGGCGAGAAGGACGACCTGCACTACTTCCCGCTGGAAAAGCTGACGGACTCCGTGGAACGCGCCGGAGGAAGAATCGTTGAGAGCGGAACCTTTGAGCCCAACCTGCCGCACTACCTCGCATACATACCGCAGAAGTACGCAGCACAGATAAAAGACGAGAAAAAGCGCGCCGAACTCCTGGAGCGCTTGGGTAGGGCCTATGAAAAGTGGAAAAACGGGGCCGAGCATCCACCCGTGGGATGGCTGGTTGCCGAAAGCGAGGCCAACCGAAAACCTTAAATTAATAACGCGATATTAAATAACATGATACTAAAATTCATCGATCGGGAAGAGGAGCTCCGGGCACTTGAGGAGCTTTACGCCCAGGACAAGGCTCACCTTATCCTCATCTACGGCAGGAGAAGGGTGGGAAAGACCGAGCTTGTGAAGCAGTTCATAAATGGAAAGAAGGCCTTCTACTTCTTAGCTAAAAAAGAGCCGATGGAGCTTGAGCTGGATAGGCTCGTAAGGGCCTTCAACAGGAAGTTCAACGTCTTCATCGAGGCTGAGAACCTTGAGGAGTTCTTTGGGCAGGTAAAAGAATTCGGAAAGATAGCCTTCGTACTAGACGAGTTCCCTTACTGGGTTGAGGAAGATAAAGGGATTCCCTCAACATTCCAGTACATCTGGGATGAAGTGCTGAAGGACTCAAAGGTTTTCCTTATTCTGCTCGGCTCTTCGATCTCGACGATGGAGAGCCTTATGAGTTACAAGAACCCTCTCTACGGCAGGAGGACTAGTCAGATAAAGCTCCGTCCCCTTGAATTCTTCCACCTGAAGGAGGCTTTCCCGCGCTACAGCTGGGAAGAGCTCGTTAGGGTCTATGGAACCATAGACGGAATTCCAGCTTACTTCCAATACTTCGACGACTCTCTTCCAGTGGAGAAAAACATCGAGAACAACTTCTACAACCGGGTGAGTGTCCTCTATGAAGACGCCGAGAGATTGCTGAAAGACGAGCTGAGGGAACCGATTACGTACCTCAACATCCTGAAGGCCATAAACGACGGAAAGACGAAGCTCACGGAGATAGCTAATGAGACAAGGGTCGCTGTGACGAACCTCCCAAAGTACCTCAAAGTTCTTGAGACCCTTGACCTCGTGAAGAAGGAGTATCCGATAAACCAGAGAAAGCGCGGGCGCGGTGTTTACAGGGTGAAAGACTTTTACTATCGCTTCTGGCTCCGCTTTGTCTACCCCTACCGCGATGACATAGAGATCGGAGCAATAAGCTTTGAGGACTTCCAGAGCGACTTCAACCGCTACCTCGGCGAGGTCTTCGAGAGCGTTGCTGGACAGTTCCTGATTAGGATGAACCGTCTCGGAAAGCTGCCCTTCAGGTTCACGAAGCTTGGAAGATGGTGGCACAAGGGGGAGGAGATTGATTTGGTTGCCCTCAACAGCATCACCGGGGAAGTGGGCTTTTTCGAGGCCAAGTGGAAGAACTTGAGCGAAAGAGAAGCGAGGGGGATCCTAAAGGACCTCAAAAGAAAAGCGGAGCTCACGGGAATACCAGGGAGCTACTTCGGACTGATCGGGAGGAGGATAGAATGCAAAGAGAACCTCAGAGTGGAGGACTACCTCGTCTTTGACCTCGAGGATTTCAATGAAGTTGGGAAGGAAGGACGTTGACTACCCCCTAACCAGCCTCCTCGCGAGCTCGGTGTAGAGCGCCGGCATCCTGCGGAGCGACTCTACCTCAACGTACTCGTTCGGGCCGTGAATGTTACCTCCCCTAGGGCCGAAGTCTATCGCCTTTACTCCGTGGGGCGTGAAGAACCTCGAGTCGGCCGCTCCGGGCCCTTCAACAGGCCCCGCTTTCTCGCCGAGTTCCTCAAGGACTTCCAGCGTCGTCCTTACGATCTTTTCCTCTGGGTGAGTGAAGAGGTAGCCGGCCCTCTCATTGGTGGCCACTTCTACTTCTGCTCCCTGAAGGTTGAACTCGGCGACTTCCCTCATCGCCCGCTCAATCTCATCCTTCGAGCGGCTCATCGCCCTCACGTCGATCTTGAGGGTGTGCATACCGTCTTCAATAGAGTACATGTTGGGCGTGATCGAGACGCCGTAGTCGCTGTACTTCTCCGCTTTTATTGGCGCCCTCACGAAGGGAATCACGGCCCTGAGGAGCCTCGTGAGGCCGAGGTCCACCTCGACTTCCTCACCATCACCGGGAACAACGTACGTAAGGATCACTTCACCCGGCACGACGTTGCCCTTGAGGAACTTCCCTTCGAGCGAAAGGGCGAAAGCTTCTCTGCTCCGAAGGAAGTGCGAGGCCGCTATAACCGGATGGGTATCAACGCCGGGCAGGAAGTATGCTGCGTGCCTGGTCTCCAGCACCGGCGTTCTTATCCTGAAGGTCTCCTTCCTAAGGGCACCCTTGACTTTCGCTTTTTCGGAGGGGACGCGCACGGTCACGCCAAAGCCCTTTCTCCTGCGGATTATTGGCCTCATTCCGATTCCATCGGCGTTCACCATGTACTCGGGAAGTTTTTCCTCTTGAGCGAGCTTTTCGGCTAGATGCATGGCCATTCTGCCGCCGATTTCTTCATCGCCCGTGAAGGCAAAGAGAACTTTCCCATCGAGCTTCTCCCTTGAGAGCTCCTTCAGCGCGAGCATTATGGAAGCAACGTTGCCCTTGTCGTCGGCGCTCCCCCTGCCGTAGGCGCGGTCTCCTTTTACTGTGAGCTTGAAGGGATCAGTCTCCCACTCCTCCCGGTTGACGGGCACAACGTCGAAGTGGGCCATGAAGAGGAGCTTCGGTTTTCCTTTCCCTATCTCTCCGTAGACTGCGTAGTAGCCGTCGCGTTCTATCAGTTCACCCTCTACCCCCCAGGAAGCAAGCGTATCCCGTATAAATTCCGGACATTCGCGGGAGGGCCTTATTCCTCTGGTCGGGTCGTTAACCGTCTCAAAGGCAACTAACCTAGAGAGAAGTTCGAGAACGTCCATGGCAACCACCGTTAAGATAAACATCGAAATGGTATTTAAGGGTTTAGCGCGTGGAAATGAGAGTATTCAAAGGGAACAGAAGGGGGAGAGAAGACAGAGGCTCAGAACTCCCTCTCAACGAGGAACTCTGCGAGAAGCTCAAGGTCTCTCCTAGCTTCGCTCTCCGGGAGCACCTTGAGGGCCTCGTTAGCTTCCCTGATGAGGTTCTTGGCGTAGTTTGCCGCGTAGTCTATGCTGCCGTACTTCTTAAGGAGCTCAATGGCTTTTCTAACTTCTTCCTTGACCCTCTCATCGTGTATCAGCGCATCGCCCTTTGCATCTCCTGCGTACTTGCCGAAGACCTTCATGAACTCGGCCTTATCTTCTTCGCTCGCGTTGTCGAAGAAGTGGCTTACTATGAGCGTCTTCTTACCCTTCCTTATGTCGCTCCCGACAGGCTTTCCGAGCTTTTCCTCGTCGGCAATCAGGTCAAGGACGTCGTCCCATATCTGGAAGGCGATTCCGACGTTCATGCCCCACTTGGAGAGGGCCCCAATGTACTCCTCGTCCTCCGTTCCTACAATAGCCCCGATCTCGGCCGAACCCTGGAAGAGCGCGCCGGTTTTGCCGCTTATCATTTTGAGGTACTCCTCGACGGTGACCTCTTCCCTCGTCTCAAACTCTATGTCGAGGGCCTGGCCCTCGCAGAGCATGTTTGAAGTCCTGACGAGGACGTCGAGGATTCTGGCCTTCTTCTCGGCCGGAACATCGGCCTTAGCTACCGCCTCGAAGGCCTTGCTGAAGAGAAGGTCTCCGGCAAGGATCGCCATGTTGACGCCCCAGAGCTTGTGGACGGTCGGCCTGCCCCTCCTGAGCTCGTCCATGTCCATGATGTCGTCGTGGACGAGGGAGTAGTTGTGGATGAACTCGACGGAAGCGGCTGGATAGAGGGCCTTTTCCGGGTCGCCGCCAACCGCCTCGGCCGCGCGGAGGACAACGAAGGGCCTAACGCGCTTTCCTCCAGCGAGGGGATAGTGCCTCGCCGCGTCGTAGAGGGTTTTTGGCTCCACATCGGGGATGAGCTCGAGGATTTTCTCATCAACGTCCTTTGCCAAGGTTTTAACTCTTGCAAACAGGTCATCGTACCGTCCCATCATACCACCCCATGAGTAGTGAGTGCTATCCTACAATGAGAGTGAGGGCATTCTTTATCAGTTTTACCCTCACTTGATATCCACCACGTAGCCGTTCCTCGACACGAAGACGTCCCTTCCTATGAGATAGCCCTCCTCCTCGGCGAGCTCGGCGTAGTGGGTCAGCATCCTGAACTCGCCGTGTGCCGGAACGATGTTCTCCGGGTTGAGCATCCTTATGAGATAGCGGTGGTCTTCCCTGCTCGCGTGGCCGGAAACGTGGAGGTCTTTAATCATTCTCACGCCCTTCATTTTGAGCTTGGTCTCGAGTGCATAGCGCTGGGCTATGTTGAGGGGATTGGGTATCGTCCCGGCGGAGAAGACTACGGTGTCGTTGCTTCCGAGGTCATAGAGCTCCCCGTTCGCCATTCTGGTTAGAACTGCCCCAGGTTCGCCCTGGTGGCCGGTGACTATGAGCAGGTAGTTCTCCCTCGCCTGTGAGACTTCTTTGAGGACTTTTTTAACGGCGTTGGGGCTCCTGACGGCGCGGGCTCCTTTCATCCTTATGAGGCCGAGCTGTTTTGCTATGCCCGTGTACTTTGAAAGGGAGCGGCCAATAAGAACGGCCTGCCTGCCCATCGCGTTGGCTATGTCAATGAGTTCCTGAAGGCGGGGTATGTGCGAGGCAAAGGTTGTCGCTATTAAGCCCTTCTCCTCGAGCCCCTCGTAGAGGAAGAAATCTTCAAGGAGCATCTTGGCAACGGCCTCGCTGGGAGTTTTTGTCGGCTCTGAAACGCGCGTGGACTCGGGTAGAAGGATTTTAACACTCTCTTTTCCAAGTTCTTTTAGGCGTTTGTAGTCGGGCTTCTCGCCGAGCGGGTTGTTGTTATCGAACTTGAAGTCGCCGGTGTGGACAACGGCTCCCTCGGGAGTGTGAACGACGACCATTGAAGCCTGCGGTATGGAATGGGTTATCCTCACGAACTCTATTGCCAGGTTCTCGCTCACCTGGACTATCTCACCGAACTCGGTCTCGTACATCGGGTTCTTAACCTCAAAGTACTTCTCGCTCTTGACCTCGTTTTTGGTGAGCTTTACCGTATAGGGCGTCCCGTATATTGGGGTGTTTGGATAGTGGGGGGCGAGTTTACCAACGGCGCCGATGTGGTCGAGGTGGCCGTGGGTGAGGGTTATGGCCACGACCTTCTTATCACGGAGCATCTTGTCGTTTGGAATGGCCCCGAGCTTCCGAAGGTCCTTTGAGGACATCTGCTGGAAGTTGACGTCCTCGTGGATAAGAACACGGTCGAGGCGAAGCCCCATATCTATTATAACGACCTCCCCGTTGTATTCGACGGCGGTCATGTTCTTGCCCACTTCTTCGTAACCGCTGACGGTGTAGATTCTTATCATTTCATCTCCTCCTTAATCTGTTGGAGCGGAGCAGTGCTCGGCTCCGGCCCGTGGGTGGTGGAGCGGGGCTCCACCGGGTTAAGGTGTAATAGGCTGGAGGGTTTAAAAAGGTGCGCATTTTGGAAAGAAGAGAGGTCAGAAACTCCTGCTCCTGAGGTAATCCCAGAGGTCAATCCTCCCCTCAAGCCACTCCCTTGTGAAACCAGTTACCACGAGCGGCACTTTTCTAAGCTCCCCGACGTTTTTAGCCCCGACGAGGAACATGGCGTTGCGAATCTCCTCAATGTAGCGCCTGAGGATTTTTATAACCCCATCAACGTCGCCCTTGACCGCGGGCCTGAGGAGAGGCAGCGCAACACCCGCGAAGGTGGCTCCCATAGCTAGGGCCTTTGCCATCGCTATGCCGTCCCTCATCCCACCGGTCGCTATTATCGGGAGTTCTGTGGCGTACCTAACTTCGGCAACGCTGATAGCTGTTTTTATGCCCCAGTCCCAGAAGCGGAGCGCTAAGTCCTTCCCGAGCTCATCCTTGGCGCGGTAGTATTCAACTCCACTCCAGCTTGTTCCGCCGAGGCCACCCACGTCAATAGCGTCAATTCCTATGCTCTCAAGCCTCACCGCGACCTCCATGGAAACTCCCGCTCCGGTCTCCTTCGCTATTATCGGGTAGGGGAACTCGGCCTTGAGCTCGGCGAGTGCATTTAGGACGCCCCTGTACTGAGTGTCCCCCTCCGGCTGGACGCTCTCCTGGAGCGGGTTGAGGTGTATGGCCAAAGCGTCGGCCTGGACGGTCTCGACAGCCTTCAGGGCCTCCTCTATGCCGTAGCGGCTAGGCATGGTCTCGGCAAACTGGGGTGCACCGAGGTTACCGACGAGGAAAACATCCGGAGCGACGTCCCTGACGTAGTAGCTCTCCCAGGTCTCGGGCTTCCTTATCATTGCCCGTTGGCTCCCAACGCCCATGGGGATGTTGAGCTCCTGAGCTGCCTGAGCGAGAGTCTTGTTTATCTTCCCCGCGAGCTGGGAACCCTTCGTTCCACCCGTCATGCCGGCAATGAAAATCGGGTAGTCAAACTTCCTCCCCAGAAACTCGACGCTCAAATCTATCTCGTCCTTGTCTATCTCCGGAAGGCTCATATGGACGAAGTGAACATCCTCAAAACCGTTGCTGATGTGAGCCTGCACGTTCCGCTTTAGGCAGTGCTCTATGTGCTCGAACTTCCTGATGACCGTAAGTTCCTCCTTATCAAACTCCCCCATTAATACCACCAGAGAAGAGAGGGTGGTGAAAGTTAAGAGGTTTTGGGTGGATAAATTCCCCGAAGTATTGGGCTACCAAAAGCAAGATACGAAGGCCATTGATTCCAAACCATCACCTGCTAGGGTCCCAAACTATCTTCGTTCCAATAGCCCCTCCTTTTATGGCCCCGAGCAACCTTTCGGGAACTTTCCCGTTAACGAACCAGACCTCTGAGTAGCGGGCGATTTTAAGGGCCTCCCTTAACTTGTTGCCTATGCCCCCCGTGACGTCAACGCCGGCCGCCTCGGAGCTCTCAAGAAGGTGCTCTATCTCTTCCCCCGTGAGCTCATCGAGGAGCCTTGAACCGGGCTCCCGCGGGTTCCTGTCGTAGATTCCGTCAACGTCCATGAGGAATATCACTTTTTCTGGCTTGAGAGTCCTTGCAAGGTATGTTATTATCTGGTCACCGGAGAGTATGTCAATGCCCTTCGCGAGGTCAACGGAAACATCACCAAACAGTACGGGGATGAAACGGCGCTCAATGAGCTTTCTTATTACCTCAACGTCGCCGTGGACAACTTCACCGTTTCGGGTTATGAATATGGAGGATGTGGAAACGGAAAAAGCCGGCAGGCCCTCATCGAGGAAAATCTTGACGATTCTGTCGTTGGCCCTCAGCATGGCCCTGTGCGTCTCGGAGAAGCCTATCCTCTTCACTTCCGGACACTCGGCGAGTCCATCCCTTATGCGGTACCTTCTGGCCTGGGGATGGCCAAAGCTCCCACCGCCATGGACTATTAAGAAGTCCTCCCCTCTCAAATAAGCCTCCCCGACCTGGCGGGCTATTTGTCTAACGGTCTTCTCGTCGAGGTTTTCGGGCTCTCCCCCCTTGTCGCTGAAGACGCTCCCACCGATTTTGACGATTATCATGATGAACACCAAAAAATAAGAAGCGAGTAAATTTATATGGGTTGCGACTTATAATAAGTCGATAAGACCTGTGTTTTAGATTAACTTCCCTCGGAATTGCATCTCTCGTGTATTCTCACAAACTCCATAATACCTCCAGCCATTGTTTCGTTCTTATCCTTATCTGCGATTCTGTAAACGATCTTTGGTTTTATTAGAAGCATCTTTACTGATGGCGTTATGTTCATATACATCACGATGAATCTCTCTTCTTCAGGTGGAATAGCACATCCCTCTTGAGGTAACAATGAGTCTTTTGGGATATTTTTAACATTGTACAGCTCAGGAGTATCAAATATTGATGTGGCATTATAACATGCAATGGCAACGGTAGATATGCCGGAGATCCCTGAGTAAGTTATATTCATTACGTACACTGTGGTATTTAGGGGATTTAATATGCCTACTTTGTACGAAATGAATGAGTATCCCTCATTGAAAGAGAACACTTTTTCGGTATATTCAGTAATGTTCAGAGGATTCATGTGGTCAGATACTTCAAAACTCCAATTCCCAAGAACCAATGAATACTCTCTTTTTGTGTCATCTAAAATTTTAACTGTCGCCGAGAGATTCGTAAGGGTAACGTTGTGATTAAATAGGACATGTAAGGGGACTTGAAGTTCCTTGTACCATCCAGGGCCGGTTTGGAGCAAGGTGCCATTATAAACAACCCATACCTTTAACTGGGGAATTTTAACTACTATTCGAGAGCGAGAGGTGACATTGTGGGATGAACACCAATAAATAGTAACATTAAACTTATCTCCCGGGGATGTATACACATATGACTCATACTGAGAGAGAAAAAGATCGTAGCATTCCGCTCTCTCGGCACTTTCGTAGAGCATGGTTCCAAAAATTAATAAGGAGACAAAAACACCTGCGACCCCCAGATATATTTTCTTCATATCCTCCACCCAGCAGGTGCTTATGAGTTACATGTTCCAAGGCATTCTGGGACATCCTCCTCACGGGCATAAGCATCGGCATATTCATCTGTAGGGTGCTCCCCTCCCAGTTGATCAATTAGGTACTTGCGCTGAACTACCTTATAGATTGGTCTCTTGTACCTAGAGTATAATACTACTGTTTTTCCGCAACTACAAGTTGCACTACATGTCTTTGATTCGCAGTCTGTGACCCCAATGGTAAAGCCCACTGCAGCCTCGATCTCAGAGAGTGGAACTTTAATCTGTCCCCAAGCAGCTGTTGGGCTACATTTGGTAACTGTCCTTTCAAATGTACATGACTCTGCGTAGCAGTAGAGGGTACCCTCTTCTTCCCAAGCTCCACGATCAACTCGGTACAGATAGGAATACTCAACCCTCCACTCTTCAAAAGGCCCTGGAAGTATATCGCCCTCATTCGGCTTTACTGGATTAACCTTGCTTTCTGCTGACACGTTTATCGGCACTTGGAATGCCGCTAAAAAAAAAACAATACTACCATCAAAATAGAAAATCCTCTTTTCATTCCACTCCCCCCAATAAACATTCAGTTGTTGATATGCATTTATAATATATAAGTTTTTCTATTTTGCAATATTATGTTGGAATATTATGGGAAAACCTCCAAGCAAAAGATGTTATTGTAAAGGGGTAATTAACACAGAGCATTATGGCAGAACCTCCTCTATCCTGAGCCCCTCGCGGCTTATGCGCGTTATCATCGGCGTTCCACCGGCTATGGTTATGGCCGTTGCCACCTCGCTCTGCTTCTCCGGAGCGAGGGCGTACATGCACCCACCGCCGCCGGCGCCGGTTATCTTGGCCCCGAGGGCCCCCGCAGTTTTGGCGGCGTATACAAGTTCACTTAACTTTTTGGTGGAGACACCGAGAGCATCAAGGAGGCCGTGGTTGATGTTCATCAGCCTGCCGAGGAGCGGGAACTTGACACCGCGGTCGTAGTCCGAGACTATTATCTCCCTCGCCTTCTCAACCACTCTCCCCATTGACTCAAGGATTGGCTCTATCACATCGGGCATCTCCTCGTAGTTTCGTCTCACCATTGCCACCAGTTCCTTGGTGGAGCCGCTCGAACCGGTGTAGCCGACCACAATCGGGAGCTCCATGAAGGGAAGGTGGTCGAACTTCCCTTTCTGGTAGTGGATAAAGCCGCCGATGGCAGAAACGGTTGGATCAATCCCGCTTGATGCGCCCTGGACGAGGAGTTCAACCCTGTGACCGAGCTTTCCCACCTCCTCATTGCTCAGCTCGAGGCCGAGGAGCCTAGAGACAGCCCCGATGGTTGCAACGGCAACGGCGGCTGAGCTTCCGAGGCCAGCTCCTACCGGAATCTGCGAGGTTATCGAAACCGTAACCCCCGCGTTCCTGTCCGCTTCTTCCATCACGAGGTTTATGGCCTCCCTGACGTAGCTCAGCACCTCCGCGGCCTTGCCGTAGTCGCTCTCGAAGTAGATGCTGTCCTCGGAGAAAGACACTATCAGCCCGGGAGTCCTTATGTCGTGTGCCTCTATCTTTATCCTGCCCGAGTCGTTGAACTCCGCTCTAACGTACGTCCTGAGGTCTATGGCGGCAGCTATCGCCGGTTTTCCATAAACAACGCTGTGCTCCCCAAAGAGGATAATTTTAGCCGGTGCCGAAGCGAGAACCTTCTTAACGCTCATCTCTGACCCTCCAGACCTTCATACACATACTTTTGTAATACACAGGGCTCAATCTCCATCGTCTCCAACTCCTCTATCGCATGGGAGCCAGAGAAAACCATGAATATGACCCTACCCTTCCAAGTTCGGAGTTTTTAGCTACCTTCTGCCGAGATTCACGATAGGAAATACGGAAAGGGACTTATCACACTTTCGCTAGCTCCTGAAGACTACGCTCGCGTACCCGACAACCGCATCGGTGCTTCTGCTCACCTCGAAGCTCGTCGTGTAGTGGAGAAGCTCCGCCTCAACCGCTCCCGCAAGACGGGAGTACACTATGGCCGTTCCAACACCACCGGGCCCGCACATGGTGTGGTTCATCTCCCTCAGCTCCCTGAACATCTCCCTGAGGTCAAGGTTTAGGATTGCCCTTATGACCCTGAAGTCCCACTCCTTTATCCTGTGGGGCAGTTCATCGGCCCTAACGCGGAAGGGAACGTAGCCGTAGGCCGGGCCGTAGTGCATAAAATCAGTGCTCGCTATGACCACGATGTCCCTGCCGAGCTCTTCGCTGGCCTTGAAAATCGCCCTCCCGAGGTCTTGGGAAACTTCCTCGTCCTGAATCCCGAGGGTTATCGGCACGATTTTGACTTCCTTTCCTGACTTCTCGGCGAGGTATTGGATAAATGGAACCTGAACCTCGATGGAGTGCTCGTATTTATGTGCCAGATCGTCGAGGTCGGCCAGCTCCGAGAGCCTCGCTATGGCCTTCGCGAGCTCCCCGTCCACCTCAACTCCGCCGAGGGGAGTGAGCCACTCCCCGGAGGGATACACCGCTATCGGGGAGCCAAGGCCCGTGTGGTTAGGCCCGAGGATTACGAAGGTTTCGGGAAGCCCGTCCTCAAAAATGGCCTTGTAAGTTCTGCTCGCGGTGTAACCGGAAAAAACGTAGCCCGCGTGGGGGGCAACTCCGGCAGTTATATTCCTCTCGCTCCCCTCTTCGCCAAGGTCTTTGAAGAACTTCTCCAGCATGAGCGTTAGTTCCCCACCGGCAGGATAGAAGCTACCCGAAACTACAGGGTACCTCACCATGACCACCCCTGAAGAAGTTCGCTCTAAAGGTTTAAAGGGTTATAGCTAAAATGGAGGAGAAAAGTGGGCTCAGCCCCTTATAATCCTCATCTCGAAGTCCTCGATGTTGAAGCCGAAGTCCTCCCTGCTGGCTATGTCGCCCCGGTTGAAGAGTACCTCCCTCGCGAGGATCCAGTAGATGAGCGCGAGGGCCTTTCTACCCTTGTTGTTGGTCGGGATGGCGAGATCAACGAAGCTGAGGAGGTTTTCGGTATCAACGAGTGCCACGATGGGTATACCTATCTCCTTGGCCTCCTTAACGGCCTGGTGGTCGGCCCTCGGGTCGGTGACTATGAGCACATCAGGCTCTATGAAGTTCTTAACCTGCGGGTTGGTCATGGTTCCGGGGAGGAACCTTCCGGGGATGGCCCTTGCACCGGTGACCTCTCCGAACTTCTTAACAGGCTTCTGGCCGTAGAGCCTAACGCTCACGGCAAGAATGTTCTCGGGATCGAACTTGGCAAGGAACTTGCCAGCGACCCTAAGCCTCTCGTCGGTCTTTCTGACGTCGAGGACGTAGAGACCGTCCTGCCTGGCCCTGTAAATAAAGCGGGTCATGTCCTTCGTCTTCTGCTGGGTGCCTATGTGGACACCCGCTGCAAGATACTGATCAAGCGAAACCAGATATTCCTCCATCTTCTTCACCCCTCAAACGTTATTATCCTGGCTTTTTCACCCAAATCTTCCGCAACTCTAATGAGCTCGTTTATTTTAACGAGCGAGCCCTTGTCCAGCACCACCGCGGGGCACTTGAGCCCTACGGCGAGGTGTGGAAGGGCTTCGTCGGCGGATTCGAAAGTGGCTTCGGCCATTATAGGCACGATTTTCTCCGACTTGACGTCGTTCACCACGTTGTAAACGTCGGTGAGCGTTCCAAAGTTTATGGGTTTTATTGAGAGCGCGTTGTAGTAGCGCTTGTCGAGTATGTCCTTCGAACGGAAGAGCTTCTCCCCGTCAACGAACACCTCGTGGGTCTCGGCCATGAGCTCGAGGTACAGTTCCTCCTCGTCGCTCGCGGGTTTTACGTAGGCCACGTTGTGCTCCTCTATGAGGGTGAGGAGCTCCTCAAGGTCGTGGTTTCCCTTCTCGATAAGCCCTATGGCCACGTCAACACCGAGCTCGTCGCTCGCCATTTCCGAGGCCTTTGAGAGCCCATCGAGCGATGCCTTCCCCGCCAGCTTCTTCATCTCCGCGGCGGCGTCCACCACGTCGCGTATCTCCGTGATGTCGCGCACTATCACCATGTAATCGAACTCCGAATCGCCCGCGAAGAGGAGCATTGGGACGGGTATCTCCGTGCTGAAGGTTCCGCCAATGTAGCGGTAGAGCGGTATGCCCTTCGAGGAGGCTGCCGCTTTGGCCACCGCTATGGAGATGGCCAGTGCGGTGTTGGCACCCACGTGGCTGAAGTTTTCGGTTCCATCTATCTCCCAGAGGTAGCTGTCTATGAGCTCCTGATCCTGGGAGTCGAAACCTATGAGCTCCGGGCCTATGATCTCGTCTATCTCGCTAACTCCCCTGTAAGCATCAACGGTGTAGAGGAGGGGGTTCGCCTCCAGTGGAGCGGCGTAGCGCCCGAAGCCCGAGGGCGTTATGACGTCCACTTCCACCGAGTATCTGCCGCCCCTGAGGACCGCAATCCTTGCCACAATATTGTTTATCACCGTGTTCATATCGCCACCTTCAGCTTGGCCTTATGACGGTTATTGGTATTACTCCCTTCTCAAACTCGAGCATGGCCGCTTCCAGAGGGGTTATCCCCTCGGGGACGTCTATGAGGACGGGTGCACCCATGGATATCTGGAGTGCCCTAGCCCCTATCACCCGGGCCTTCTCAAATCTCGTGTACCTGAACATGGTTCTCACCTTTGCCAATTTTGGTGGGGCCGCCGGGATTTGAACCCGGGTCTCCGGCACCCCAAGCCGAGAGGATGGACCAAGCTACCCCACGGCCCCACCCAAGAAATGTGGGTTTTTAATACACTCTGTACTTCATGACATCGTCTATGAGCTCGACGTGGCTGAGGAGTGTCCTCCTGCAGCAGTACCTCTCAAGGCCGAGATCGTCGAGGACTTTCTCGGGGTCCTCCCCCTTCTCGACCCTCTCCTTGAACTCGTAGTATTTGTCCCCTATCACCCTTCCACAGGTGAAACACCGGACGGGCACTATCATTTTCACACCTTCCCGCTTTTAAAAACTTTTCGGATATAAGTTTAAAGGAAAGGGCTCAACGGTAGGACTTCTGCCTCTTGGCCCTCGGGCCCTTGGTAGAGCGGTTTGGCTTGTGGGGCTCGGTTCTCCTGCTGTCGCCGACGAGCATGGTCCTGTCGTACTGCATGTAGGTGTCCTTGAGGTTCATGTCGTTGGTCCACTCCACGAGGGCCCTGGCTATGGCGACACGTGCCGCTTCGGCCTGTCCGACCATTCCTCCACCCTGGACCTTGACGTCTATGTCAACCTTGTTAACGATACCCTCTCCGGCGAGGATGAGCGGCTCCATGATGATGAGCCTGACCATCTCGGGCTCGATGATCTCGACCGGCTTGCTGTTTATCCTCACTCTGCCCTTACCCTCTCTAATGGTGGCCCTCGCAATGGCCGTCCTCCTCTTTCCAGCAGTCTGGATGACCTTCATCTCCATCACCTCAGAACTTTCCACCAAGGAACTTCGCAACCTCACCGACGGTAACGAACTTCGGCGTGGCGAGCCTTGATATGTGGGCCTCGCTTATCGTCTCAAGCTCCTTGCCCTCGAACTCCTTCGGAATGCCCGCGTAGACCTTGAGCTTCCTGAAAGCCTTCCTTCCCTTGTCCTTCTTCCAGGGGAGCATTCCCCTCACGGTTCTCCTGACGATCTCGTCGCTCCTCTTGGGGTAGAAGGGACCCCTTCTCGGGTTGGATATTGACCTGAAGAGCGTCTTCTGCTTGTACTTGGCGAAGATGTACTCCCTGTTTCCGGTTATGATGGCCTTCTCGGCGTTGACGATAACGACTTCCTCTCCCTCGAGGAGCATCTTGGCGACCTTTGAGGCCATCCTTCCCAGTATGAGTCCGTCAGCGTTAATAATCCTCATGGCTCATCACTCCATTATGATTACTCCACTACCCTTCGGGTTCCTCTCAATGAGCTCCTCAATCGTGATAGCCTCTCCACCAGCGCTGAGTATCTTGGCCTTGGCCTCCTCACTGAAAGCCCACGCAGCGACCGTAACCTTGTGGCCTATGCTTCCCGCGCCGAGCACCTTACCGGGGACTATAACGGTGTCGCCTTCCTTGGTGTAGCGGTTGATCTTGCTGACGTTAACCTCTGCCCTCTGCCTCCTGGGCCTCTCGAGGCGCCACGCGATGTCCTTCCATATCTTAACCCCTTCCTCGTTGGACTTCTTCTTGAGGGTTCTTATGAGCCTTCTCAAATTAATGTCAGTTGGTCCGGTTCTCTTAACCATGAACACTCCTCCTTAACGTTTTCTCGCACCGCACCGTTGGGAGGGATGACAGTGACTGGTGCGGGGGACGGGATTTGAACCCGCGAACCCCTGCGGGACGGGACCCTAAATCCCGCGCCTTTGGCCAGGCTCGGCAACCCCCGCGCTATTCCGCTAATCTATGGAGTTCGCTTATAAATTTATCGCCCTTCCTCATGAGGATTTTAAGGGCGGTCGCTACTATAGCTTCTGCGGGGAGTTCGCCGTTGCTTTCGACCGTAAAGACGAAAGCACCCGGAATTATCTCTTCTTTGATGGGCCCGCCGACGTACTCGTCGAATTCACGGGGGAGGTAGAACGCCTTGGTGGTCGTTACGACGAGCTCCTCCTTGGTCTCCTTAACCGGAAGCCCGCGCTTCTCGGCGAGCTCCTTAACCCTCTCCCAGTTGGGTACCTCCTTGCTCACGTGAACCTTCGTGAGGTACTTGTAGTAGGCAAAACCAGGCTGCCACTTGGCGTGCTCCTTGCCCCTACCCAGGCGCGCATAGGCGTTGAAGGTCAGCCTCTGCCCCTCGGCGAGCTTGACTATCGGGATGTCGGGGTTTGCGGGCTTTATCTCGGGGTCGTCGCTCTTAATGTCGCCTGAGTAGACGATTCCCGGGCCCTCCGCCTCGAGTGAGAGTGTGACGGTGTACTCATCGAGCTCCAGAGCATCGAGCTCGAACCTGTCCGCGGGGGTGACCAGCGGAATGAGTCCGAGGCGGTGGGCGATAATCTCGTCAAAGAGGGCGGAGTTGTTTTCGTAGAACTCAACCTCGTCAACGGCGAAGGTGGGCACGTCGCCGAGGATGGTCCTGCGGAGAGCGTTGGCAAAGGCTACCTCAACTCCCTCAACGATGAAGCGTATCGCATCCTCCCTCTTTTCAAGAATTTCGATTTTCATTGTTCTCACCAAAAAAAGAAGTTGTGAAGGTCAGACACGCCTTCCCCTTCTACCGCCCTTGGGCCTGGTGCCGTCGTGCGGTATTGGGGTGACGTCCTCCACCCTTCCTATCCTAAGCCCCGCCCTGGCGAGAGCCCTAATGGCTGCCTGCGCACCGGGTCCGGGGTTCTTGCTCTTGCTTCCACCGGGAGCGCGGACCTTTATGTGGATGGCCGTTATTCCCTTCTCGAGAGCCTCCTCCGCGGCCCTCTTGGCGGCGATCATTGCCGCGTAGGGGGAGGGCTCGTCCCTGTCGGCCTTAACGACCATACCACCGCTGCACTTTGAGATGGTCTCCGCTCCGGTGAGGTCGGTGATGTGGATGATGGTGTTGTTGTAGGAGGAGTAGATGTGGGCAACACCCCACTTCTCCTTCTTCTTTATGTTAATCCTCTGCTCCTCGCTCATTGTGCCTCACCCTTCTGAGCCTGTTCAATAACCATCCTCTCCGGGTGGTTCTCCCTCATGAAGGGGGAGGTCTTGGAGTAGGTTATGGTGTCCTCCTCTTCCCTGAGCACGAGGTAGCCCGGAGAGCGGATTATCTGGCCGTTGACCTCGATGTGGCCGTGAACGATAAGCTGCCTGGCCTGCCTGGGAGTCCTCGCGAGGCCCTTCTTAAAGACGATGGTCTGAAGGCGTCTCTCGAGAACGTCCTCGATGACGAGTGAAAGGACGTCATCGAGCTTTGCCTCGGCAGGGAGAAGACCAAGCCTGTTGAGCCTCTGGAGGAGCTGAACCCTCTCGACCTCGGCCTGCTTACCGCGGGCAGCGAGGAGTCTTCTCGCCCTACGCCTGAACTCCCTGAGCTGGGTCTCGTGCCTCCAGAGCTCCTTCTTGTTCTTGAGGGCGTACTTCTTCATGAGTACCTTTTCTCTCTCGATTCTCTCCTTAATCCAGGGGTGAGAGGGAGTCTCGTACCTCTTCCTTGGCTTCTTCGGGTCTCCCATTTAGATCACCTCACTTCTTCCTCCTGCTAACACCGAGTGTTGCACCGTGCCTGAAGTTTGACCTCGTCCTCTGGCCCCTCACGGGTAGACCGCGCTCAAGCCTGATACCCCTGTAGGAGCGTATGCGCCTGAGCCTGTTGAAGTCCTCCCTCCAGTACATGGCGAGCTTTGCACCGATGAGGTGGAGGTTCCTTCCGGTCTCGTAGTCCTTGGGTCTGTTGACAGCCCACTCGGGGATTCCGTGCCCAACGGGGTCCTCAAGCACCGCCTCGATCTTCTTAACGTCCTCATCGCCCATGTAACCGAGCTTGGCGAAGGGGTCTATTCCGGCAGCCCTGCACACCATGGTGGCGAAGTTTATGCCTATTCCCTTGATGCCCGTAAGGGCCCACCTTATCTGCTTGTTTCCGTCCAGATCCGTTCCAGCGATACGCACGATGTGTCTAAAGTTCTCGGTCATTATCAATACACCTCCAGATCAATCCTTCACGAGGATTTTGGCGCCGGGACGGGGATTTGAACCCCGGAGGGCAAACGCCCACGGGCTCTCAAGGCCCGCGCCATCCCAGGCTAGGCTATCCCGGCATAGACTCTAAAGCCGCCCCCTTTGGACAGCTCTCTCACTTCATTGAAGGTTTGCTCCATTAGAGCCTTAATATATTTTGCGCCCTGATTGGTGCGAATGACGAGTTGGAGCAGACCGCTATCGTAGAGATGCTTGGGAGCATTTATAACTATTTCCCTCAGCACCTCTTTGCCAGCGTGAACGGGTGGATTGGTGAGTATGGCGTGGAAGCGCTCCCCTTTGACCGGCTCGTAGAGGCTTCCCCACTTTACCTCCGCATTCTCCACGCCGTTGATTTTTAAATTTTTCTTTGCTATGCTCACCGCCCGCCTGTTCACATCGGTCATCACAACGTACTCAACAAAGCGGGAGGCAACAACGCCTATAGCCCCGTAGCCGCAGCCCAGATCAAGGACGCGCCATCTCCTGTCCAGAACGGCGCTCTCAAGGAGTAACCTCGTGCCGTTATCGAACTTCCCAAAGGAGAAGACCCCGCTGGCGGTGATGAACCTGAAGCGCTCTCCCCTGACGGTGACCTCTATGGTCTTCGTCCTGAGCGGGACATTGGGGTTCTCGGAGTAGTAGTGGCTCATGGTTGGAAATAAGGGGAGGGGTTTATAAAGTTGAACCCCGCCCCTTGCCCGCACAGCAACCTTTGCTTGCGCAAAGCTTGACCAAAAGATAGTGATTCCTTTTTAAAGTGCCAATTGGGGAAGTGTTTGCACTCTCTCACTAGAGCCCTTTAAACAGGAATTCATTCCACACAAGTTTAGAACAGGGAGTTTAACTCTAAAAGCGCTCGATAGAGCGCGAGAAAAAGTAACCCAAGTAAATGTTCCCACTCAAATGGAATTCCAATCCAACAATAATAGTTAGAAAAGCAAACATGACAAAGAAAAAACTAGAAGGAAGAACCACAAACTTTGATGAAACTTTGCGCAGGCAAAGTTCTCCTTTTGAAGAGCAAACTCCTACAATAAGGGATTTGAGAGTACGGAAAGCTTTTGAGAAAAGTTACAGGGGGCGTGGGGCGTCAGCCCCCCTGAGGATTAAGAAATAATGAAGGTGGGGAAACGTAGTTTCCCATGTTTTAAAGAAAAATCGGGGCTGTGGGGTGAAACCCCACCCCGGGGGTTTGAGAGTACAGGAAGCTTTTGGAAAAAGCTTCACCAAAAGTTTGAATGTCTTTGAGAATTGGCTTGATAACGGAGGATTCTCCTGATAAATGAGCAGAAAAATGCAGGTTTTCTCTTCTTTTAACGCCCTCCGGGCGCTATATTGCAAGCAAACCCCTTGAAAAATTGTCAATTAAACGAGAGAATCAAAAACTTGGCACTCTAATAAGGACATTCACTCTTTGATGAAACTTTGCTTGGCAAAGTTTCTACCACATTTTCGGATACCACTCTCTCGGCATGAAGACCTTGTCAACGTCAACCGCTATGCCCTTGCCTTTGTTGAGCATCTCCTGGCTGCTCATCTTGGCCTTTCCGAGGGCAACGAGTTCGTCCTTGAGGGTCATCACTGCAACCAGGTCACCCGGCTTTATGCCCTTGTTGAGCTTGACTACACCAGGGACAGCCAGATCGGCACCGTACGTTACAGCGGCAACCGCCGAGTCCCTTATCCACACCTTGGGGAGGTGCTCTACAGCTTTTTCCATCGGCTGGATGGCCTTCCTGAAGTACTCCTCAACCCCGTCCTCCTTCCAGAAGTGATAGTAGTCGAGGAGGTCGTGGAGGGTCACGAGCGTCTCGTCCTCCTTGAAGGGGCCGCTTCTGGTTCTCCTGAGCTCGGCCATGTGGGCGCCGACACCGAGGGCAAGACCCAGGTGGTGAATGAGCGAACGGATGTAGGTTCCGGCTTCGACTCCAACGCGGAAGAGAACGTCCCTGCCGTCTATCTCGAGCACGTCTATGTAGTAGACCTTCCTGGTCCTAAGGCGTCTCTTGACGGCGCTCCTCAGCGGCGGCCTCTGGATTATCTCGCCCTCGAACTCTCTCATGACGGCATTTATCTTCTCCTCCGGGACGTCGTCGTGGAGGTGCATGAGAGCAACGTACTCCTTACCCGCGGGAAGCAACGCCTGCACAACGCGCGTGGCTCTCTCAAGGGCAACCGGTAAAATACCGCTCACCTTCGGGTCGAGCGTTCCACCGTGGCCTGCCTTGCTGAGGTTGAAAAGTCTCTTAATCCACGCGACAACTTCGTGGCTCGTCGGTCCGGGGGGTTTATCGAGGTTTATTATGCCGAACTGCATGTGCATCTCCATGGGCCTCTTCTCTGGCGGAAAGCCCCACTTAGGGTTGGTCTCGGCGCTTTCGTCTCTAATGAGAACCTCACGCTTTATGTCCGCCGGTAGGATCTTCCTAACTTCGTCCCTAGCCATGAGCATCACCCGGTGAGCGTTACTGCCCTAAGTTTCCCCTCCGGCTTTATAAACTTGCCCTAATGCCCGCCCGGAGAGCCCTCAGAGCATGTAGAGTATGTCGTACGTGTGGGTGGGATAAGCGTAGTAGGAGTGCTTTAAATCCGAAGCCCTCAGGCCGAGCTTGATAGCCAGGGCAAAGACGTTTATTACCTCCTCCGAGTTGTGGCCGAGGAAGTGGGCTCCTAGTATCTTCCCGCTGCCCTTCTCAACCAGCACCTTGTAGGCAGAGTACCTCTGGTTTATCCGGAGGGAAGTGTACCACCCCGAAGTGTCCCCCTCCCTAACCGAAAACTCAAGCCCCCTCTTTACCGCGTCTTCCTCCCTCAGTCCAACCGAGGCCAGTGGAGGTATCGTGAAAACTACTGTGGGTATGGCATCGTGGTTCACCTTGACGTGGTTTCCCTTTAGCATGTTACTTGCAGCGATGCTCCCCTCCACCGCGGCCACTGGCGTTAAGGGAAGACCCCCAACGGCGCAATCCCCCGCGGCGTAGATTCTCGGGTTGCTCGTTTGCATGTACTCGTTGACGATTATGCCCCGCCGGTTGTGTTCCACGCCCGCGTTTTTAAGCCCGAGGTCGTCTACGTTGGGAACCCTGCCAGCACCGTGGACGACGAGGTCAGCCTCGAAGTCGCCTTTAGGGGTTTTGACGAGGAAGGAACCATTCTTTTTCTCAACTGCTTCAACTGGTGCGTTCGTGATGACTTTTATGCCAGCGTCTTCGGTGGCCCTCAGCAGGAAACTCACCACGTAGGGCTCGAAGTTCTTTAGGGGGCGCTCGCTCCTGTGGAGTATCGTCACTTCACTCCCGGCACGGGCGGCAAGGTGGGCGAACTCGAAGGAGATATATCCGCCTCCGATAAAAACTATCCTCTCCGGAAGCTCGTCGAGGTCGAGGAACCCGTCGCTGGTGGTCACGTGCTCCTCACCCGGAATGTTCAAAGGCCTCGGCTTTGCCCCGGTAGCGATTAGAAACTTCTCCGCCCCTATCGTCTCCCCGTTCACCTCGATGGCGCTTTCAGAGACGAACCTCGCCTTCCCGTGGAACGTCTCGACGCCAGCATTTCTGAGGCTCCTCTCCATCCTCTCGGGAAATCCTTCCGTCCACTCCCTCTTGAAGGCCATTAATTCCTTCCAGTTTATCCTGAGGTCTCCCTCGAGGCCCTTGCCCCTCATTCTCTTCGCCCAGTCCACCAGCTCCGCCCCGCCGATGAGGATTTTCTTCGGGTCACAGCCTCTCAGTGCGCACGTCCCTCCAAAGGGCCTCTCGTCAACGATGGCAACACTCAAACCGGACTTGGCTAGCTTGTAGACTGCAGAAGAGCCGGCGACGCCGGTTCCAATGACCACAGCGTCAAACTTCCGCATTTTCCTCATCCCTCTCTATCCTAACGCCCCTCCAGAAGGCAACGTACCCCTTGATGGCCTTCGCGGCCTCCTTAGGTTCGGGGTAATACCATGCGGCGTCTTTGTTCACATGACCGCCGACCACAACGTGGTAGTAACTCGCCACGCCCTTCCAGGGGCAGGTCGTGTGAGTGTCGCTCTCCCTGAGGAACTCCCATCTCACGCCCCACGGTGGGAAATACACGTTGCCCTCGAGAAGAACCACTTCCCCGCTCCCTGCCTCGGCAATAACTTCTCCGTTCCAAACAGCTCTAACCATGAAAACCACTCCATCATTAAGTAGGCGGAAAAAGTTAAACGGCTTTCTGTTTACAGAGTGGAAAGATATCAAAAACAATATATTGCAATGTAAAAAGCACAACCGTCGGAACATTGAAAAGAGGTGAGGCCAAAAGGCCCCAGTCTCACTCGAGGCTTATTCCAGCCTGCTCGAGGGCGGCCTTGACTGCCTCGTCGTCAGCTCCCCTCTCGATGTTAACCTTCTCCGGAAGGGGCTCGATGTGCTTGATGTTCATCCTTCTCCTCTTAACCTTGTTGAGGCCAGCGCCGGTAACGAGGACGAAGTTCCTGTCTATGACGTCAACGACGACGACCTTCTGACCGGCCCTCCTGCCGGCTATAATCACACCGATCCTTCCAACCTCTATGGCAACCATTCATTCCACCTCCTCAGTTTTTTTCTCCATCCCCCGCGTCACCGACGGGGGAAAGGTGGTCGACGGCGGCCTTCACAATCTCGAAGACGCCATCGGGACCCCATTTCGATGTGTTTATTACCAGGTCGTAGATTGAGAGGTCCTCAATGTCAATACCGTATAAGTTTAAATATCTTTTCCTGTTGCTCTTCTCCCTCTCAACGGTCTCCATGAAGGCCACGTCGTAGGGTTTCCCCTCCCTTCTCGCGACCCTCTCAACGCGGACCCTGAGGGGTGCATCGAGCCATATCTTAAGGTCGGCTTCCCTAACCATCCAACCAGCGAGGCGACCCTCTATC